>JAUPWI010000004.1 GCA_030916545.1 Patescibacteria group bacterium
GCTCTCTCTCGGAATACTCAGAAAAAGAATCTGGGTTCGGCGTAAAATTTTTCGCGAGCTCTTTTGCCTTCGGAAAAAGATGCTTCACAGCCGAAGAGAGGTACTCAGCACTCTCCTGCTCTCGTGAAATATGAAAGGTGTCTAGGCCTTTTTCTCCGTACATATTGACAAATTATACAATTATGCTACATTATAATCCCACAATCACAGGGGGCATCCGTATGCCAGATAGAACGATGAAGGAGACACAGCGTGCGTATTTTCAAGAGCTTGTTGCTGCCGGTGCCAAGTATATCGACCTAGAAGACCTCCATTCAGGTCTGTCCCACAACCTCTTCGACACCCCAGTACAAGGAGGACACTCCAACAAGCGTATCGAGGGTATGGTTCAGGTGTATTTTGAAGGACACGAATTCCTTTGCCCAAAACCAGCCCGTCGTAACAAACGAAAATGCGGCTCCCATCAACCCCGCTAGGAACAACCGTTCCTAGCTTTTCGCTTTTATACCTCTCCCCAGTCTTTCCCGGAAGCGACATCGACTGCGAGCGGCACCTTGAGAGTATAGACTGTTTCCATCGCTTCTTTCAAATCCTTCGCAAAATCCGCGGCCACGTCCTCTTTCACCTCAAAAATGATTTCGTCATGCACCTGAAGGAGCATAGTCGCTGTTTCGTCGTACCGATCCGTCACGAGCCGGTCCGCCGCGATCATTGCAAGCTTCATGATATCGGCTGCCAGCCCCTGAACCGGCATATTGACCGCCATGCGCTCACCCGAACGCGCGACCTGCACATTGCGACTCTGGATCTCCGGCACGCTCCGTCGCCGTCCGAGTTCGGTTTCGACATACCCATACTCGCGCGCGAATACCTTCGATGCCTCGAGGTATTTCGCGACACCCGAGAAACGATCGAAATAGGCCTCAATGAATTTTCCCGCTTCCTTCTGGTCGATATCGGCCGCCTGTGCCAATCCGAAAGCGCCCATCCCGTAGAGGATACCGAAATTGAACACCTTGGCCTGTCGACGCATCTCGCTCGTCACCGCCTCCGGATCGACGCCGAAAACGACCGCAGCCGTCTTCCGATGAATGTCCTCACCCTGCCGGAACGCCTCGATCATATTGGCATCATCCGAAAGATGCGCCGCGACCCGGAGCTCGATCTGGGAATAGTCCGCTCCGACCAGGACATGCCCCGGTTCCGCTTCGAAGGCTCCGCGGATACGCTTGCTCCATGACTGTCGGGCTGGGATGTTCTGGAGATTCGGATCGGAAGAGGAAAGCCGTCCGGTCGCCGCGACGGTCTGGTGATACGTCGTGTGGATACGCGAACGCGTATCGACAAGAGACGGAAGTGCATCGAGATACGTCGTCTTCAGTTTGAAAAGTTCGCGGTACTGCTCGATAAGAGTCACGATCGGATACTCGGCCCGCAATTTCTCAAGCTCGGCCGAAGCCGTCGAAAGGCCGGTCTTATTCTTCTTGATGTTCTTCGTTGGAATTCCGAGATCGACGAAGAGAATGTCGGCCAGCTGCTTGGGCGAATTGATATTGAACTCTCTGCCAGCCAGATCCCAGATGCGTTTTTCGAGAAGAGTGATCTCTCCAGTCACCTCGTCGGACATGCTGCGGAGCGTTTCCGTATTGAGGCGGATCCCCTTCTCTTCCATCCGGAAAAGGATCGGCACGAGCGGAAGATCGAGCGTCGCATAGACATCCAATAAGGTTCGCCCTGATTTCTGTGTCGCCGAAATATCCTTGAGCTTCTGTCCGAGAATGGCATTGATCCGATAGAGCGCGGCGGCCCGTGTCTTGATATCTTCTGTTCCGAGCTCACGCGAAACGAGATCCGAAAAACTCTGCCGACTGCCCGCATCCAAAAGATAATCCATGAGCGACACGTCGCGCGCCACTCCAGCCAAAAATATTCCTTCCCGCATCAAACGATGCATCGCAGCTTTGGCATCGAAGATGATCTTCGGACGCTTCGGATGTTCAAAAAATCCCCTGAAAACCTCTTTCGTCTCTGCGTTCCATTCGACGGTCACCTGAGCATCCTCATCCGTCGCGCACTCGATTTCCGCGATACCCATTCCACCAAACAGCGAATCCGTCTCATCCGAGAGAACGAAGGCGACACCGCGACCTTTCATTTCTTCCAACCAAGCCGAAATCTCAGTTCCCTTTTTCATTTTCTTCCGAATGACCTTGAAGGCACGGGCTGTTCCGGATCCTTCTTCGGCTCGGACCATACCTTGCCCAGGTATCTTCTTGAGGAGACTGAAAAATTCACACTCGCGCAACAGCGCGGCCACCTTCTCCTGCTCAAAATCATGCGTCACACAGTCGGCCAAAGCGAGCGTCACCGGGGCTGCTGTATCGATGGTACCCAATTTTTTCGAAAGAAAAGCGCTCTCTTTCCCTGACTCCAGTTTCTTCCGTAGCGATTCCTTCACATCTCCGAGATGCGCGTAGATATTCTCCAGAGTCCCGAATTCCCGAAGCAGATCGGTGGCCCCCTTCGCGCCAATGCCAGGTACGCCTGGAATATGATCCGAGGTATCCCCAGCCAAACCCTTGTAATCCGGAATGAGTTCCGGCCCGAATCCGTATTTCGTTTCAACTGCTGTCCGATCATACAAAACGAGATCCTTGAGACCTTTGCGGATGGAGAATACACTGATATGCTCATCGACCAACTGCAATGCATCATTGTCGCCCGTCACGATAATCACATTCACGCCAAGTGCTCCTGCCTGTTTCGCAATACTTCCGACACAGTCGTCGGCTTCGTATCCAGCAAGTTCATAAATCGGAATATTGAATGCTCGCGTCATTTCCTTGACTTTCGGGATCTGCGCGTAAAGATCATCCGGTGCTTTCTGACGGGTCGCTTTGTACTCCGCATACAATTCGTCCCGAAAGGTCGGTCCGGACAGATCAAAAGAGGCCGCGATATACTCCGGATGGAATTTTTCCAAGACCGATAAGAGCGTCATCGTAAAACCATACACCGCTTGCACCGTCTCGCCACTCTTCGTCGTGAGCGGCGGCAAAGCATGATACGCCCGATGAATGAGCGCATTCCCATCCAGCAAGACTAAAGTTTTCGCTTTCTGTTCCATAGAACGAGTATACCGCGTCGGACAAAAAACCGCACCAACCCTTGACTCAATGCCATTTTTGTGATAAAAGAAATTATCCGATTATTCGGCTCGGCATGCTCATTTACATCATTACTCACAGGAAAGGATACCCCATGACCTTTGCAACCGGTCTGTGTATTTTTGTTTTTGCGCCGCTCAAATGGTTTTTTCACCTCTTCGGTATCACAGCTTTTGTGGTACTCATACTCCTCCCCCTCCTCCTTGCGTGCTCCCCGGAAACACCCAGGGGTGCCGTCTTAATCCTCACTTACGCCGCCTCTATCGCCATGCAGATCTCCGGATCCGAATGGCTTCCGAGCAGAAAAGGACTGGTGATGTCGGCTTTTTTCGGGAGCATAGCGGGATCGTTCGTAATACTTCTGATAAGTTACCAGCCCTTGCCGGTTTGGGATCAATTATTGATGTACATCGCGCTGGCGCTGTGGAGTCTTGCTCTCTACCTCATCGATGGCATTCTGCATCGGAAAACGGTCGAGGAATTCCAACGACATATCACAAAGCTCCGAGAAGAGAACGCCTAAAACGATATATCAGAAGAAAATCGATATCCTCGTCTTCTTCCGTCACAGTCACTGCCGCCCGACACCATCGGGCGGTTCTTTATTTCGTACAACCTCACCCACAAAAAAATCCGGCGTATGCCGGACGTGTCACGATACTCCCGTCTCACTCACGACGGCCGTCGCGCACCTCGCATTCTTCGATACGCTTCTTCAATTCGACCATACGCAGTTCGCGATCGACCATGAGCTCATTCAGACGCTCGATATCCTTGATCTGCTTCTTGGCACGCATCTCGGACTGCAAGGCCTCGTCCCGACTCCGGATGGTCTGACTGATCGATGTCTTCAAAACGAGACGCATTTTTTCAAGCGAAACCGCCAGCTCCCCTATCTCATCGGAAGAGCTATACCGTATCTCCTCATCCAGATTCCCCTCGCTCATTTTCCGCAAAGCGAGACTGAGTTTCCCAAGCGGGCGGACGACGAACCGGTACATGACTGCCGCGGCCGCGAATCCGACCAGGAAAAGGGACCCTATCGCCATGGCCGCGATATCCCAGAGATACTCCTGCCACAGCATCCACATGCCCCCGTCAGGCAGAACTGCGCGGAACACCTCTCCGCAGAACCAGATCAACACGAAAAAAATACCGGCGAACGCCACAACCACGGAAATGACCGATTTTGTCGTCAGCTTCATCGCACGGTTATTTACGGAACATCTATTTTTCAGTATACAGTACGATACTATGTTCTTCAAAAGCTAGCGTCACAGCCATCTCTCTTTCATGAAAAGAAAGATGATATACTCACGTCATATTCTGTCAGCTCAAAAATATGCTTTCTTTTTCTCACTCTGAAAGGGAATAAGTAGAGACATTTACCGATGAGTCGGTTGCATTTTCAGGGGTGCACAACCTCCTTAATCGACTCATGATCATGTGCCCCAAGATGCCAGACCCATTAGCTTAGGACATCTTCCTATGCTGGAGAGTATGGCACAGCCATGATCTTTAATCTTTCTCAAAAAAACATACGCACTCTTGTTACCATTGCAACTAAAGTGTTTACACTTTTGTCAGAAGGTTTAAGCTAAAAAGAGGACTTTTGATCTTAAACACGTATAAATAGCTTTGCACTCAACACACAACTATACATGTGATACGGGGAAATTGAATCGTTATGAGATATTGACACTAATTACGTTTAATGCTATAATTAACCTCTCCTGAATGGAGAGATACTTAAAACGAGAAACGGGAAACCGGGTGTCTTGCAGAGTGAGTATCGAGTCGCATCGGGGTTCGGTTCACGCCTGACCCATAGCGCTGCAAGGCAGATCTTTGACAATCGAAGAACGAATAGGAAACAGTACGAGCCACCAAGCGTGTGGTCACCCATGTCTCCACCTTGCCCGCAACAATATTGTGAGCTGTAAAGATCTCGACTAACAGAGGATGCGAAGTGTGTGGATTATTGTCTCCGGCATTTTGTTTAGAAAAAGATTGTAAATAAAATGCCGCAAGGCAACAGTCCGCCATTTCTTTCATGCGGCTCCGGCCGTGCTCTACCAAGGAGAGTATTATGTCTGCACAAGCCAAAAGATTCGACCTTCGTCCGATCGCTGCCATCGTAGCGGCGGAAGATGGGTACGACTTCGTTTCTTCATCTGGCCGAAACGGGCTCATCGCCCGTGCGGTTTCCGAAGCGAAACAAGTGGGGCGGAAGTGGTCACCGATTACGGGCTTCAAGCCCGTAATCAGTTACTGCCCGAATGGGCTCATGGCCCTCTCGGACAAAGGGATCGCCGTTTTTGAGGCTATTCATCCCAATACCCTCCCATGGAACCTGTTTAAGGCAGGCCCCGCAGGTCAGCAGCACTACGCCAAGAACATCGAGTGCTCGCGCGAAGAGCGCGACGCTCTTGTTGCGGCTCACGCCCGCTTCGGTGGGTGGATTGCCAAAGCTTCGGAGCTTCCGCTCCTCGCCAAGGCGATTAAGCAGGCGGTGTCGCCACGCGGAACTGGTTCACGCCGGACGTACGTGAACCTGTGGGTGCTAGCGGGGAAATTCAATTCCCCGCATGCGCTCCAACGCCGGATTGGCGCGGTGCAAGACCGTGCTATCGAAATCCTTCGGGCTTATGATGGACGGGGTTGCTCGCTCCGGTCGACGTTGATGGCACTCGCCGTCAACGGCAGCATTGGGAAAGCGGCTGCCATCGCCGCCTACCGATCGCTGACCGGCGAACAGGCGACGTCCTACCCAGCCGCGCGCAATGCGCTCGTAGAGCTCAAGGCCTGCTCGGTGCCTGACAGCACCGACGGCGTTGCGATCCTTCGTACCGCCGAACCAACGGTTAGCGAAGGCGGCGTTCGGGTTTACCCGTATGCTGTCAAGAATCACCAGAAGGGCTGGCCCCGCGGGTTTCTCGTCCTTCGAGACGATGGCCGTTCGTTCCACTACGGGCCGAACGCCCGTGGCGACTGGACCGGGGGTGGGGTGATATACTCCGAAGAACCCTCGTGGAGGGTGATCGGTTACGTCGAGCCGCAATCGGCTCAAGCGGCCATCGGCGCAGCAAAGGTTGCATGGGCCAAGCAAGAAGAGCTGGAGATGTCGCAGGGAGATTTTCTCCGGCTTCTCCAGCCAGAGGGCTTCAGTCCTCTGGTGTACTTCCAGGATTCCCGCAACGCAGGTAACTGCGCCGAGGGAACCCGCGCTTTCATGGATCGGATCGGGATCAAAGCTGGAACGGAATTTGTCTCAGCAAAACGACTGATACCCTTCATAGAAGAGAAGCGGGTGGCGAACACACTCAGATTGGTGGCCCGCAAGGTTACCACACTTCTGGCAGCGTAATGCCAGCGGAGATATCGTGACTCTGTAATAATTCACGAAAGGTCACATCGGAGAAGTTCGGCAACACCGCGCTTCTCCACTCTATTAAGCCTGCAAAATACTTCGTGTATTGTTGGTTCATCGAGTTTAGACCTTTTCGGTAATGCCTGTTCCAATCTTCATTTACAGAGGAGTAATAAATGTCTGATTCAACCTCTGTTTGATACGATATGAATCTCCCGAGCGGAGTCTTTACTGTCGATGAGTCTAAGAGAGATTTCTATACGCTGCTCCGGGAGAAGCGACTCAATCCGCTCCGGCCATTCGAGAAGGACGATGCCCTCAGGATCGGCGCACCATTCGGTGAAGCCGATTTTTTCAAAATCTTCGGCCCGTTCCATCCGATACGCATCTGCATGATACACACGCCGGATGCCATTCGCAGTCGGCGTA
>JAUPWI010000039.1 GCA_030916545.1 Patescibacteria group bacterium
CGCTTCTTTCGCACAAGTTTCACGATGGCACGATCGATCAGAAGAGTCTCCAGATCCTTCAGTTCTCCTCCTCCGATAGCGATGATGGTCTTCATGTTCTGCTGTTTTACAGACCTACTTATATTTCATTCACTCCACCTGATGCTAAAAAGTCACTCTTTTGTTCGGATTGGAACGGAAACGGACCAGAGGTACTGGAACAGCCCACGCATACTCTCCGCGATAAGCGAATGCCGCACTGCGACGATGAACGGATACCGGCCGGAAAACTGCACAAATAAATCGTCAATCACCCAAAAGGAAGCCTGAAACCCCTGAACGCCAGCCGGCATTTCCCGGAGCGTAATCGCCTGTGCAACGATTTTCTTCGGATCGATATTCGCTCCCGATCCATGTGGGATCAAAGTGTGTGTCAGGATTTTTTTCTTTCGCTTCACGTTTCGCAGTACCGCATCGAAATTCTCCGAATAGATCTTCGTGTAATTCGCGGCCCCGGGAGTATCCATGGTCAGGATAAGTGTCCCATCCTTCATCGTCACCATCGTCTTTTCGATAAACGCTTTGATCGAGGCTTTGGTATCGAAGATCTTCGCTTCCGGAAAGTCAGCCTCGCTCCGATAAAAATCTGAAAGTAATCCCTTTAGTTCTCGCGCGATGGTGATTCGATTCTCAAGCATCCGCTCGATAGTATTCGGAGATTCGATCCAGTACCACGTTGTTCCTCGATGCACATGCGACGAGACATACCCGCTCCTCCCGAGCTGCTGGAGGACACTTGCTGCGGTCGTCCGCGGGAGAGCCGCCTTCTTTGCGATTTTCACTACAGGAGATTCACCAAGTTGTGTTAGCGCGATATAAACCGCGATTTCATTGTCGCTAAACTCGAGGCTTTTCAGCGCCTGTTTGATTTCTTTGAGCATAGGCTTTATTTATCGCATCCTATCGCGGACACAAATAAATATCAAGAAAACCACTCTGAGAATTTCCCGAAATGGTCGATTATACAACAAACCTTTGTCTCAACGTTACGCATTCATGCTCAGATATTCAAACTATTGACTAAAAAATCAAAATATGACAATCTATTTCTTCTCAGTTCCTTCAACCAGACACGGGAGATAGCTACATGAAAAGCAAAAAGTACAAACATGGTGCGGCATTGGGGCGCTATTGCCCCATGCATTCGGGACACAAGCAGGTCATTTCGACCATGCAAAACATGTGCGAAGATTCATTGGTCATTGTCGGAAGCGCGAATGCTCCATGGTCACTCCCTGTGTTTTTCAATTACGCCGAGAGGGCAACATTCATCCAGATGGTCTTTCCTGGATGCAAGATAGCGCCTCTCCCGGATTTTCCAGGCGATAACGATACTTGGCTCCGAGCGATCAAGGATATCCTCAATACAGCAGGCTTCCCTCTCCATGACACGGTGTTTTTTGGGGGGGCAGATGAGGATGTCATAGAACTCACAGACGGTGGGACGAAAATACATTTTGTCAACCGTTTTGACGGAACGACGCCGATCATCTCCGCGACCCAGGTCAGGGACGCTCTCATTCACAACCGACCACTAGATGGATTGATCGACCCGATAATCCAAGCGCTCTTGCTGCAAATCTGGTCCGTCAAATGGCCATTGTTTCAACGAAAGCGCTGAGAAGTACCGAACAAGAAAAGCGGCACCCCCTGAGATTCCAGGGTGTGCCGCAGTTTTTTTTACCACTCTATTCAATCAAGCAGGGAACGAGTTCCGGCATTACTCCCTGTTTGATCCGGTGGGGCAAGCAACTTCGCTGCACCACCCTTCCGGACAATCGCGAGCGTCTTCTGCACTTTCGCGATATTATCACGACCGAATCGCATGCCCACTTGTCGCTTCGTCAGATCGAGATCGAATTCCTGATCCTTTCCCGTCCCGAGAGCGACCACTCCAAGGATCACATCGACGATACGCCGCGCGTCATCGAGATTGAGAACGTGCTCTGCGCCAAGCATTTCACGCCACCATTTCGGGGCAATCGGCCGGTCATACGTCCGCGTATCGCATACCACCGCATAGACATCCGCGGAAATCGAGAGTTTCATGAACACGTTTTTTGCCGTCGCGCATTCGCGATTCATCGAAACACCGAGATGCTGCCGCACCTGATCCGCGTCGATCGCATCATATCCCGCTTCATCCGTGACGAAAAAAGCAAGGACATTCTGCGCCGATCCGGTATCGATTCTTTCGACCAGATGATACGCGACGAGTTCATGCGATTCCCGTTCCGATTGCCGTCCGCATCCGCCGCCCTCGCGCTCGAATGAGGCAAGAACAGCATCCAAGTCGGGTCCCTTCGCAAACCGTCCGACCTGAATCGGATAGCGGTCCGAACCACTCGCGTCACCGTGAGCGATGAAGAGCACTTCCACGTCGTCCGATCCGAAATACCTGACCAGATCGACATAGAGAAGAGGGAGCCGCTTGAAAATCTCCTGCGGCCACTCCCGCATCGACCCCGTCACATCGAGTATCACCATGACGACATTGGCAGCCGTACTGGACAACATACCCATCCCATCCGGAACGACTCTTGATCCGAGTTTCGTCGCGAAAGCATCGATTTTCCGACTCTTTCCGTCATTCGGATCAAATCCGATATCGACACACCTCGCTCCACCCGCGTAAGCGGCCTTCGCCCCGACAAAATCGTCCGAGCGATGCACTCTCGTGCCACCACCACCCACATCCGCCTTCACCCATCCAAATGCACCGCTCATGATACGCTCCTTTCACGAAGTTTGAACAACTCGATAGTTTCCGTCCGACCGAAAATACGGCGGCGGATGTCTGTCAAAGCGCGACTCACTGCTCGCGCGTCTTGCGGTCGGGCGAATGGATCCTTACGGATCATCGTCCGTATGCATTCCGCGAATTCACGGTGCATATCTTTCGGTATCGTCCCCGTATAGGGATCACCTCCAGCGAGGAAAATAGCTGTCTTTCCCAGGGAATAGATGTCCGAAGCAGGAATCGGCGGGAGACCATTGCCGAATTCCGGAGGCATGTACGCTTCTGTCCCCCCTTTTGCGAGAGTCTTCCCCGTCGGATTCGCGATACCGAGACCGAAATCGACCAGTACCGCATTGTGTTCCTTGAGGTGGAGAATAATGTTCTCTGGCTTCACGTCACAGTGCACGATGCCCTGGAAATGAAGATACGATAATGCCTCAAGCGTCCGCTGAAGGATCCAGGCGATATGTTCGTCATCGATCGGGCCCTCCGCTTCCACTTTCTTCCGAAGATCCTCCCCTGCGACAAACGACATCACAATGATCTGCCCGAAGTCCGGCAATTCAAGGTAATCCCGAAATGCCGGCAGCGAAACATGATGCACTCGTGCAAGCAAGAGAGCCTCCTGACGGAACAGCGCCATATACGCCGGATCACCCGTCCGTTCCTGCTTGATGCAGGCCGGTATACCCAGCCGTCGATGACGTCCCACGAATGTCCGGCCGAAGTTTCCTTCGCCGATTTTCTTCAGTACCTCGTACTCACCGATATTCATGATGTTGTCCCTTCATATCGTAATGATGGAAAAAGTTCCCGAACCGAATGTGCGAGGGAATCCAACGACGCCGTATCTCCGATACGATTCACGAAGCGGATAACCGTCCCGTTCCCCGCGAGTGACGCCATGTCGTACAGAGACCGAGCCTTCTCTTCCGCGTTCCACTGAAACCGTGACATCATTTCGGCATCTTCCGAAGAAATCGCCCGTGTGGAACGAAATACTCCCCGATCGACACCTGAGACGACGATCGAATGATGATTCGTCCAGTGCGATAGCTTCATTTCTGCCAGCTGCGCCCACTCGACGAGCACGATGCCGCGTTTCCCCGAAACCGCCTCACGATACAATCGATCGATATGCGGAGCGACCAGACGATGAAGGGATTCTCTCTCTTCCGGTTTCGTTTCCGAAGCGAAAATCCGACGTTTCAATGCATCCCGCCGCACATTCTTCCTTCCATCGATGAGCATCTCCTCCCCAAAAAGACCGGCGATACCATCACGGACAAACTGCGCGCCAGGAGAATCCTCACCGTACAGTTCGCGAGACAGTACATCGATACTGATCAGGTGCGTCGACACACCGCTCGCGCATAAACGCCGAGCCAGCTGCTCCGCCACATATGTCTTCCCATGTGCCTGACATCCGGTCACCGCGATCTTGTACTGCCCGCAGATCCGTTCTTCGAGGAGCTGCTTCACGAATGATGGAACGAACGCGGATACATCGATACCGCTTCGTACAAACGCCTTCACAAGTGATGAAGACACCAGACGATACTCCTCCCGGGATTCGAGAAACACGATATGACCGACGAGATCCGGAAGAATGAGCGTATGAAGTTGCATCTGTCTGCTCTCGTACCGCTCATCCTCATGGTCACGAATACCACGGAACAACACATCACATCCTTCACGCAGATACATATCGACCAGCAACCCACCCGATCCGATGACACGAATATCGGACAAGCCCGACTGTGCCACCGCCCGGGTCGCGATATGTACGCGCTCCGGCAGCGAAAACAGATATTCTCCCCGTTTCATGTCATTGTCAGCGATGAGCACCACAACGGACGCACATCGTTCCTTCGCTCTCGCGATGAGATCCATATGCCCGAACGTGATCGGATCAGCGGAAAGCGCGACCAACCCACACCGATATGATTCCATGATTTTCTCTCTTTCTGTTGTCAATGAACCCACAGGCAGTGTAGGAAATTTCCGTTCCCGATGTATTAAAATATGAGGAAACAAAAAATCACGTCCGAATTGGATCGTAATTTATACCTGATACAAAGCAAAAATTGACTATTTTTACTGTATGAAACTGACGAACTTTTTCGTCAACGCGAGCCTAGAAAATCATATGCTTCCATATTCCAGTCTGTCTTTCGCAAAGAATATTCTCGATGTAAAACCAGATATTCTCAAATACGAAAAATCCGGCTTACAGCGAACCTGTCCTCCTTACCGCAAAGAGACCGATTCGAATTCTTGAGAAGAAAGAGCATTTTCATATCCTGTTGTTTCACTAAGGGGAAACTACGAAAACTTCTGATTGATTCCAACTGTGAAAATGAAATAACCTCGATTCCAGAGTGTTCCTTTGGGGAACTTCTTGGTTTGTTTTTTCAGCCAAGCTAAGCTTTTCCCTTTGATGATTGCTACGGCATATGAAACCGAGTATTTGGGTGGGATGGTGATGAAGAGATGTATGTGTTCATCACCGATATGCCAGGCATAAATGGGGAATCCCTCCCATTCACAAAAACGCACACACCAGCTAAAGCCGGTGGTTTTTGATTATAACGAAAAACCACCCTCATTGCTGAGAGCGGCTTGATGCTTTTAAGTCAATCCTCTATCCTTCCACTTCAACCTTGAATCCACCATCAGCCACTCGTTTCATATCGACTGGCATCCGCGCCTGATCAAAATCTTTCATTTGCTCGCCCATTTCCTTCATTACCTCCGCATTCACCTGGTCCCGATGTTCCTTGGATCCGAAA
>JAUPWI010000040.1 GCA_030916545.1 Patescibacteria group bacterium
GTGCTCAAGGAAGTGCGCGATACCATTTTCCTTTTTTGATTCATAGCGCGACCCGACTCCGGTCATCACGAGCACTGTCACCGTCTCCGCTTCCGCCATCGGAGCGAGCACGATGCGCAGTCCGTTCTTCAAAGTGATTTTTTCGTATTGCATATCATGTCCGTTACCTATCAATTATCCCGCGTTCATTGCCCGTCTCAAATCTTTTTCTCTCGAATGAAACGCTATATGCTTCCTCCTATGTAATTTTTCAGATCCGCAATCTTCACCCGCGTCTGCTGCATGGTGTCTCGATCACGAATGGTGACGGTGTCTACGAGTGAAGTATCCTCACCCAAGCCGATGGTATCAAAATCGACCGTCACACAGTACGGTGTACCGATCTCATCCTGCCGGCGATAACGCTTGCCCACATTGCCATTGTCGTCGAATTCCGCTCGCAATGACTTCCTCAATTCCTCATAAATACCGCGCGCCTTTCCCACTAATTCTTCCTTATTCTTCATGAGTGGAAATACCGCTACCTGTACTGGCGCGAGTTTTTTGGGAAACTTCAAGACGATGCGAGTATCATTCTCCCCGACCGTTTCTTCGGTATAGGCATCAGTCATCACTGCAAGGAATGTTCGGTCCACACCAACAGAGGTTTCAACAATCCATGGCACATATTTTTCATTGGTCTGCGGATCACGATAAGACAAATCAGTACCAGAAAATTTCGTGTGCTGCGTAAGATCATAATCGGAGCGATTATGAATACCCTCAAGTTCCTTGAAGCCAAATGGAAAGCGATATTCAATATCCCAGGCTGCCTTGGCGTAAAAAACGAGATTCTCATGCTCATGCCAGCGCAAATTTTCCGGCTTGAGACCAAGATCAAGGTAATACTGAAAACGCTTCGCGCGCCACTCCTCATAAACCGTCGCCGCCGTTTCTGGTCTCACAAAATACTGCATTTCCATCTGTTCGAATTCGCGCTTCCGGAAAATGAATTGCCGCGCCGTGATTTCATTGCGGAATGCCTTGCCGATCTGAGCGATGCCGAAAGGCACTTTGACCCGGGACGAATCGAGCACGTTCTTGAAATTGACGTAGATACCCTGACACGTCTCCCCGCGCAGATAGGTCGGCTCCTTGGTCCAGTCGCTCGTGAAATTCCCGAGATTCGATTTGACCAACAGATTGAAACCCTTTGCATCGGTGAAGCTCTTCTTTCCGCATTTCGGACAAACAATTTTGTCTTTGTTCTCGCCAAACAACGCATTGATTTCTTCTTCACTCATTTTCTCATCGGCAAAGACACCTGCTTCCTCGAGCAAGTGGTCGACACGCACCCGGGTATGACACTCTCGACACTCTGCAAGAGGATCACTGAAACCGCCCACGTGTCCCGAGGCCTCCCAGACTTTCGGATGCATGAAGATGGCGCTGTCGAGTCCGACGATATTGTCGTGCTCGCGTACCATCGCCTGCCACCAGGCTTCGCGAATATTCTTCGCCAACTCCACCCCATACGGTCCAAAGTCATACACCGCAGCAAACCCACCGTAGATTTCAGAAGAAGGGAAAATGAAACCCCGCCGCTTACAAAGCGAGACGATCTTTTCCATGAGGTCTGGCGTGGTTCCTGCCATATGAGTATTGACAATACGGATTAATGAAAGTATAATGTAACTTCTCTTTAACAATCGTATCGTACAGGGATTTTCCCTGTTTTTCAAGCTTTTTCACCCTCAACGACTCCGGTCGCACTTCAAAAGGAAAACACCATGTCACAAATGCCAGTAGAGGGGATAGCAGCGATACTCGAAGCAAGCGGCGTTGAGATAACGCACGCGGAGCCAGCAGGAACACCGGCAATACTGTGCGCATGTGTTCACGATGACCGGGGCGACTTCTCTCTTCATGGAACCGTCACGGAATTGCAAATCAACCATGATGAAAACACTTTTAGAATCATTTTCCGGGAAATTCGGTCCGTATTGCTAACCTTCCCTCCTGATGCGCAACGGCCACAACAGTATCTCCGCGGTACTTTGGACGGCGAATATGCCCATATCAATGTCACCGCCACCTTCATGACAATCCCCGCTCTGCTGGATGAACCCGATATCTAGAAATCAGAGCTGTCCCCACCCCGCGA
The DNA here is from genome assembly GCA_030916545.1 of Patescibacteria group bacterium. Classification (GTDB taxonomy): domain Bacteria; phylum Patescibacteriota; class Minisyncoccia; order Moranbacterales; family UBA1568; genus JAGOSP01. The sequence continues at coordinate 2,144 of JAUPWI010000040.1, forward strand.
CCCCGGTCGTGTTTTTTAGGAGCGTCTCAATGAACACAAATGCAAGTCCGTCAAAAAACCCGATGACGGGCACGTTACAACTACTGAATATCCCAGTAGTGATCAGTCCCGATCTTTCTCGCGATGACACCTCTTCCAAACTATGTGTAATCCTCTACGGAGATACTGATGGCATTCTCGACGAACTGAGCCTCGTGCAACAATTAATCACCGACGAAAATGGGCTCCAAGGGTTCCGCGCTACGCGGAGAGGAGATGTCATCACTTGCACTCTGTGTCCCGCGAAGAAAGCGCCTAATAAACCGTCCGCATTCCTGCGAGTCAGCGTAACATATGGCACTTTTGCCTTGGGGGAGGAGGACTATAGGCCTAGCGCTTTCCAGTGTATGTTCATGGAAGTAGGGTCGACCCTCCCCAAGAGCTGAAATCGAAGCCGACGTCCATCACCCGCCGCGCGCGCACCCTGCCGCGGCTTTTTTTTGTCTCACCTACACAAACACGAAACGAAGATGCGAAAAATGCTTTTTTCGATGCTGGTGTTTTTTGAAAACACGTCGCGAGAAAAAAGCATTTTTTGCATCTTCGGAAGAAACACTATCCGAATTCTATTCCTATTCAGACATGTTCCTGTCGATGAAGCCTCGTCTTGCAAGCCTCTTCATAAAAACGGAAATGCAAAAGGCGCTTTTTTTGACGCTTATGTTTTTGCAAAAAACATGTCGCAAGAAAAAGGCGCCTTTTGCATTTCACATTTCTGAAAAATATCTCCCCTGATTTCGTCCGTATCAGGTTTGCTTCTGCCGATAAAGCCTCGTCTTCCGCGCCTCTTCGAAGAAGAAAATGAGCAGGGTGAAGACGACAGCCGCAAGCCAATCAAGTCCGTCAATTTCAGTCATACCGAGCGCTGACTGAAAAAATGAAAGATTGGTAAAGGCAATCATCATAGTGATAGAGGTTGCCATCGCTCCCCAGACATACGGATTAGAAAACGGCTGCATCCTAAAGAATGGCGTCTCCGCGCTGCGTGACTGGAGAAGATTCGCCATCTGCGTGAGCGCAATCGTGATATAGGCTGCGGTCGTCGCCTTCACATACATCAGGTCTTCAGTCGGGAGACTCTCCCCAAACACCCAACCATCCCGCATGAGCGACAAGAGAAAAGCTGTCACCGCTCCGGCTGCCATGAGCATACCGAGCACGACGATACGTCGGACTCCCTCCCACTCCATCACCCGCTGTTTCCCATTCGATGCCGATGCGCGCCGGGCTCCGGGTTCTTCCGGTTCCATACCGAGCGCGAACGAAGGCAGGAGGTCGGTCGCCAGATCGGTGGCGAGGATCTGTATCGCGGTGATCGGCATCGGAATATGGAACAGGAATCCGAGAAGCACCGTGAACAGTTCGCTCGCGTTGGACGTGAAGACATAGTGGACGAATTTCTTCAGATTGCTGAAGATGGTCCGCCCCTCACGGATGCCGGACACGATGGAGGAAAAATGGTCATCGAGCAGGATCATGTCGGCGGCATCCTTCGAAACGTCCGTCCCGATGATACCCATGGCGATTCCGATATCGGCCTTCTTGAGCGCGAGCGCATCATTCACTCCGTCGCCGGTCATCGCGACAATCTGTCCTTCACGCTGCAAGAGCGTCGCCACCCGGAGCTTTTCCGCCGGAGCGATGCGGGCGAAAATGACATCTTGTTTCAGCAGTTCCGAAAGTGCCTGATCGGTCATACCCGATACGGCCGTACCATTGACCACCCTCTCCTGGTCACCGGGAGCGAAAAATCCGATCTCACGCGCGATGGCAAGCGCGGTTTTCTCATAATCCCCCGTCATCATCATGACGCGGATACCGTACTCACGACAGGCAGAGAACGCTTCTTTCGTCCCGGCCCGCGGCGGATCGATCATCGCCATCATCCCGACCCACGTCAACTGCCTTTCCATCTCATCGACATACGCCGATTCCGGCAAACCGTCGAGATCCCGATACGCGAACGCGAGGACGCGCAGCGCCTGAGAGGAAAGCTTGTCATAGATCGACTGCACCATGACCCGATCTTCGGTCGTGAACGGAAGGCGTCCCTCCGGAGTCAGCCAATGCGTCGCCAGCGGAAGAATGGCGTCCGGAGAACCTTTCACATACGACGCAGTGATCCCGTCCTGATACGCCACACTCATGCGCATCCGCTCGGATGCGAAAGGAAGTTCGAGGATCTTCCGGTTCCCTCTTTCGAAGAATCCTTGTTTCGCATTGTACTTCCGCGTCGCGACCAGGATGGCGCCTTCGGTCGGATCTCCAAGAATTGAATAGACTCCTTGTTCCGCAACCAGGCTCGCGCTATTGCACAAGGCTCCGATGCGGAACAGCATTTCCCCGCCTGGAAGTTCGGTCGCGTTGATCGGCTTTCCGTTTAGGGAGAACTCTCCCTCCGGCGCATACCCCACACCACTCACCTGATAGGCTGTCGTACCGAGCACGACCTGAGTCACCGTCAGCTCGTTCTTGGTGATGGTACCGGTCTTATCGGAACAGATGATCGATACCGAACCGAGCGTTTCCACAGCCGAAAGCTTCTTCGCCAGCACATGGTGTCCGAGCAGTCTTCGCATACCCAAAGCAAAAGCGACCGATACGGCGGCCGGCAATCCCTCCGGAACCACCGAAACAGCCAACGCAAGCGCGAGCAGGAAACTCTCGTACAATGAAAACCCGGACTGCTGACCCACCGTGAGCACGGCCCCTCCCATCGCGACCGAAAGCAAGGCGACCGCGTGTCCGAATCGCTTCATTTTCTTCTGAAGCGGCGTCGGTTCCTGTTCGATGGCCGCCGTCAACCGGGCCATCCTTCCGAGCTCGGTAGCGGCCCCGGTACCGACCACGACCATCTGTCCCGTACCGGCCACCACCGACTCTCCTGTGAAAAGCATATTCTCTATATCGTTCTGCGCGACCTCTCCTGACATCGCTCCGGATCGACGCTCCTCAGGAACGGACTCTCCAGAAAAAATAAAGCTGTTCACCTTGAGATTGTAAGCCTCCAGAACATATCCGTCCGCCGGCACGCTCGACCCGCTGTCCAAAAATACGATATCGCCTGGAACGATATCCCGGGCATCGATCTCGTGCTTTTCTCCTCCACGGATGACGATGGCGCGATCAGTCATGTATCGTGCCAGTTTTTCCAGGATACGCTCCGCCTTGAATTCCTGAAAAAATCCCATCAAGGTATTCACCGCGATAATCACCGCGATGACCGTGGCATCACGAGTCTCTCCCACGAGAATCGCAAGAATGCCGGCCACCGCGAGAATCCAGACGAATACATCATTCAATTGCCGGAAAAAAAGCTTGATAACCCAATAATCACGCTTCTTTTCAATCGTATTCTTCCCATGCTGTATCTGGCGTGCCGATACTTCCTCTTCCGACAAGCCGTTCATTCCCGTACCGAACAAGGAGAGGATTTCCTCCGGCTCATACCGATAGAATGGACGGTCTGGTATTGACATATGTTTTTGATATATCGGATTGGCAACACGGGAACACACGCACTCTCCTCAAAATGCGGTCCCCACATGTCTTCATCATACTCCAATCGGAAGATTTTTTCCCGCCACCTCTTCAATCGCTCATTCGCGCTTTACTGATCATTGACAAGGAGCCCGGCATGCTCCACAGTGGAAGCGCACGTTAACAAAACTAGCCTTTCGCCACCAACCAAAAGGAGCCTCGTCATGGAAGTCTCGCCTTTCCTCATAGCCTTGTCTCTCGGCGCCACCATTTTCTTCGGCTGGCTCTGCTTCTTCATAAACAGGCAGCCGGCCGAAAAGAAATCAGACGATATACCGCCCCCCTGCCTTCACAAGAGGCCTATTCCCCACTATTACGAGGATTCCAGCACCGGAATCAGGGTTATCGTATATGCCTGCACCGATTGCAGCATTGTACTTCCTCCAGCGACCGGGACGCTAGCGCGCCTTTCTCCGCAAACCCTCGGGCAAATCCGCCAGGAGCTCGGGGACCAGGGCTACGATACAGCCGCCCTACCGTACATTCCGGTGGAGGACACCCCATGAGTCAAGGCTGCCGTTATCATCTTGCCGGACCCCTCACACTCGCCATCAATGGCCCATTCGGTCGCGACGGCACGGAGATCAGCCTTGCAATCCTCTTCTGTCGGGATTGCGGCCGAGCGCACACGAATGACCATCTTGTCCTCGAGAATATGAATGCGGCCGGCAAAGTGGCTTTCGGCGGTTCCCTCGCTCAACTTCCCTCTGGGAAGGAAATCTTCGACCAGCTTTTCCAGCTGGATGTGAGCTGATCGATTCTCAATACTGATATGGAGGTCCCGATGTCCTGGTCCTGGCAACATCTCTTTTGGCCAACCATCATTTCCTGCGTCATCATCTTCGGTATCCGCTTCTTCCTGAACAGGACCAAGAAACGGCCCCCCGAAAAATCCTAGAGAAACCAACCAAGTTCCTCGCTCCCTTCTTCATCCGAAGCTCCGATGCGCCGCCGCACCGGAGCCGTTTTTTTGTCTTAAAACTTGATACCTCCCGTCCGATACGGCATACTACAAGCATTATGACCACTCTCGCCACCAACAAACGCGCCAGTTTCGACTATACCCTCGGAGACCACTATGAGGCCGGTTTGGTCTTGTCCGGCGAAGAGGTGAAGAGCGTCAAAACCGGCCATGTCAGTCTCAAAGGTGCCTTCGTCACGGTCCGCGGTGAAGAACTCTTCCTAACCAATGCCTTCATCCCCCGCTATCTCCATGCCTACAGGGAAACCCCGCATGAGGATACCCGCTCACGCAAACTGCTCCTCAGGCGGTCCGAAATCCGCTCCCTGATAGGAAAAGTCCGCGTCCAAGGCTTGACATTGGTACCGATTCGATTGTATACTCGGAAACAACTCGTGAAGCTCCAATTTGCCGTGGGCAAAGGGAAAAAGGATTTCGACAAACGCGCTGATATCGGAAAAAAAGAGGCCGATCGACGCATCAGACGGGCGCTCCGCGACCATTCCTAGGCGATTTTCCTTGATTCTAAGATCCAGTCTCTATCATTCCGCCTTTCGGAATCTGGAGTTTGGAATTTGGAATTCTCACCGCGATAGGCGAGTGTTTACTGGGGCTGTCTCGATTCGACAGGATGTACTTTCAAAATACGCAAGCCGATCATGATGGTACGATCGCAAACCCTTCCATCGACTGATAAGTGCAAACTTTATCTCAAAAGCCAAGTCGGCAATCGCTTCGGCGTTTACCCCGTCTTACGCTTTCGCCCGCGCCTAATCCCCGAGGAACCACACTTCGGTGTTGTTCACTTGGCTAGGCCGGACCATCGGTCTCTCGATTCTCGATAGAGAAACACCGGTGCCATACTTCGAGAAGGCCCAGAGAATTTCTTCTTGTTTTTCTTCTCTGATTCCCTTTTGCGAAAGACTCGTCTTCTCTCCTCTTTTGTCTGCTGTTAAAGAGAGAAGGAATTCACAGCGGACTATGCTTGTAGACTATTTTGAAGGAATGTGACTGGACATGGGTGCGATTCCCATCAGCTCCACCGTTTCGTTTTTAATACCCATGCCATGAGACGAAGAAGGCACAATCGACCCAAGCCGAAGGTCCGCCCGAAGGATACTCTCCGTATCAACGAACAGATTCTCGCGGCCGAAGTAGTCGTCATCGATGAAGCGGGCGAGAACCACGGCATCATGGCGCTCGATGCGGCCATCGCCTTCGCTCTCGAGCGCGATGCCGATCTCGTCGAGGTATCCCCGTTGGCCAAACCTCCTGTCTGCAAGATCACCGATTACGGAAAACTCATCTACCAGCAGGCCAAGAAAGAACAGCAGGCCAAAGCCAAACAGAAAAAGATCGACATCAAGGGGATCCGCATCGGCTTCAACACCGACACGCACGATCTCGCCTTCAAGAAAGCTCAGGCAGAAGGCTTCATGGCGAAGGGGCACAAGATACGGGTCGAATTGGTCCTCCATGGCCGGGAAAAGGCCCTCGGAGACAAGGCAAAAGAAAACATGAATGCCTTCCTAAAAAGTCTTTCCACCCCGTTCAAATTCGAAGAAGAAATCAAACGGGCCCCGAAAGGATTTTCCGCGCTCATCGCACCGGAATAACCGCTCTCCTCGCTCTCAATCCATAATCCCCCTCAAATCAGGCAAAGTCTATGAAACAGAAGACGAACAAGTCCGTCAGCAAGAAATTCCGCGTCACCGGATCGGGCAAGGTCACACGCCGCGCGACCGGCAACAACCACTACAATGTCCGCGACACCGGCGTCGCGACCCGCAACAAACGTTCCGATTCCGGTATCGCCGTCCGCGCCGACGAAAAGAATCTCCTCCGCGTCATGCCGTACGTTTAGTTGACTTTCCCGGGAAAGACCTGCTACCCTGGCATTTCGGCCACCGGCAGGCAACTCGCTTTCCCTTCATCCGATTCATCTTATCCGCCGTAATCACACTATTCTATGACCAGAGTCAAGCGTGGCGTCATGACCAAAAAGCGCCACAACAATATTCTTGAAAAAGCCAAGGGCTTTCGCTGGGGACGAAAGAATCTCTTCACCAAAGCGAAGGAAGCGGTCATCAAGGCCGGGGTCTACGCGCGCCGGGATCGCCGGGCCAAGAAGCGAACCTTCCGCTCCCTGTGGATCATCCGCCTCAACAACGCCCTCCGTGAACACGGTATCACCTACCGCTCTTTCATCGCCCTCGAGAAGGAGAAGAATATTGAGCTTGACCGGAAAGTGCTTTCCCAGATGGCCGTCGAGCAGCCGGCCACCTTCGCGGCATTCATCCAGAGCGTGAAATAGAACCGGGAAAACCGAAAAACACCGCCTCTCTCGGGCGGTGTTTTTGATTGCGATCCGATTTCATACATCAGACTCGCTCCATCCGATACTGCCGATAACGGACACCTACCTCCCCGATGCGCTCCTGAAGCCAAGGAAACGCCGTCGGACGCCACGCGAGGAATTTCATCATCGTATACGTCCCGAGTAGGAGGACCGCTTCCACGAAAGGCACCGGCGACTGCCACGACTCCCCCATGAAAAACCGGTGGAACACGATGAAGAAAAAGGCCGGATACGCAAGGCGGTGCAACCGCTTCCATAATTTCCCTCCCAGGAGACGCACGGAAAAAGTATTCGATGTCAGGAGAAGCGGGAGAATGAGAGCCAGACCGATGATACCGGCTCCGATCCCCTTTTCCCAAACGAATCCACTGACCCGCAAAAGGGATTGCCCGGTTTCCCAAAAGAAGCTCGGCGTGACGAAGTACCACACGCCATGCACCAGTGCGAGACACCCCATCAGGATGCCAAGCTCTCTCCGTAGACCCATCAAGAGGAGAAGCAACGGCATCCGGAAAAGAACGGACAACGGACTCAGAAAGAGAATGACTATTAAGAGATTTCCGGCCATTTCCCCAAAATCCCTCTGAAAAGAGGCCGCTGTCGGAAGAAAGAATGCGAGGAGCACGAGGTACGAGCCCGCAAGAAGAAGACGCTTCACGAGCAGATAGTGCCGCGACAGTATGTCCGAAACCCGATCATGCATCCGAAACCCGAGAGTGAGTGAGTGATCGAAAAGGATTCCGTACTCTTGCATAGACAGAACTTAAAAAAATACCCCCGGAAAAACAAAGACCGGTCCTTCTCGCAGATCTCCTTTCCCGACATCCGCTCACCGTAGGAACCACAGAAGAATCAAGGTCAGAATGATGATATGCACGATTCCCAGCAGCAAAAAAAGAGGTGGTTTCATACGATGCGCGGAAAAAATCCTCCCGTATCATACCGCATGGCAACCTATCAGGCAAAGATACCGGAATCCCGAGATGGCACATTCACGCATGTGCGCATTGAGAAAAATCCTCTGCCCATGCTATTCTTAAAGGTGGTATCCCGTTTCCAAAATCAAAAGCAATGAGTGAGCCAATCATCGTTGTCGATAAACTTCGGATCGTCTACAATCAGGGGAAATCGAACGAGTCACGCGCGCTCGAAGAAACCAGCCTGACCGTCTATCCACATGAATATGTGATCATTTTCGGCCCATCCGGCTGCGGCAAATCGACGCTCCTGTATTCCCTCTCCGGACTGCAGTCCGCGACGTACGGAAGTGTTAGCGTCAAAGGAAAGGCGATCGCACAAATGAACGAGCAAGAGGAGCTCGAGCTTCACCAGACATCTATCGGCATGGTGTTTCAGGCTTTCTATCTCATTCCCTCGCTCAACATCATCGACAACGTCGTACTCCCGAAAGTATTCCGTGGTGAAGCCCCGAAAGAACGGCTCGAGGTCGGATATCAACTGCTCCGCCGCTTCGGTATCGCGGAACAAGCGGACAAATTCCCGAACCAGCTTTCCGGCGGACAGAAACAACGCGTTGCCATCGCTCGCTCGCTCGTCAATAATCCCGATATCATCCTCGCCGACGAACCGGTCGGCAACCTCGATAGCGAAAGCGCCGAAAACGTCCTGAAGATCCTCAAAGAACTCAATGAGGTCGACCAGAAGACCATCGTCATGGTCACGCACAATCCGGAGCACCTCCAATATGCCGATCGCGTCGTCCATATGAAAGACGGACGGATCATCAAGGAAGAGATCCATAAGGAAAAACGCGCCATCGTCCACCACAAGCAGGAAAACGAGGACGAGGAAGCCGATCAGACGAACCCCGAACTCAAAATGCTCATGGCCTCCTTCAAAAGCCTGCTGCCGCAACAGGTTGACGTACTCCTGGTTCCCTTCAAGGCGAAGCAGCTTCTTTCCCATCTTCTCTCCGAACTGAATGAGGAGCAGGTCGCCATGGCCGAAGCCTTCCTCAAGGAGCTCCTTTTCAAGAACATCGACAACGCCACCTTCGTCGATCGCCTAGACCTCGACCTCGAAAAAGGTGGCGCGGGCTGGAACCATATGCGCGCTGAATCCTTCTCCGCCCGCACCGAAGAGATACTTTCCATCGCCCAATCGATGAAAACCGACGCTGACCGGGCCCCGATTCTGCTCGCGAGCTACCTCATCACCCATTTCCACCTCAGACTCGACGCGAAGAAGCTGCTCCGATTCCAGGCCGTCCTCAAACTCCGTATCGAAAGCCAGATCGGGCAGATCGAACTCAGGAAACGTCTCGATGCGCCGATGATTCAGGATGGTGTCGGACTCCACAAGAATACCGTCGAAAAAGTCGCCCGGGAAATCGAGATCGTCATGCTTCTCAAATTCAGCTAATCCTTCCTGTCCTACGACACTATGCGGCTCTTCGATCTCATCAAGCTCTCCCTGCGTATGTTCAAGGCCCGTGCCATGAGAACGTTTCTCACGGTGCTCGGCATGAGCGTCGGCATCGCCGCGATCATTTTCCTCGTCTCCTTCGGCTACGGACTCCAGCGGACCCTGCTCCAGAAAATCACCACTTCCGACGCTTTGGTCAGCCTCGATGTCACGAGGACTACCGCCGAAAATTCACCTCCCCTGGACGATGCGACACTCGAAACCCTGCGTTCCCTTCCGAATGTCGCCGATGCCATACCTGTTCTCGAATTGGCCGGCCAAGGAAAATTCGACACCGTAACGCTCGATATCAATACGGTCAGCACTCCGACGTCTTTCCTGAAGAGCGAGGGGCTCAAGCTCAGCACCGGACGCTTCTTCTCTCAAGACGAAACTGATGGTATCGTCATCACCCAAGCGGTTGCCAAGGTCTTCGAAACCACGCCCGAGGAAATGATCGGCAAGTCCGTCTCCGTCACCCTCTTCCAGAGTGAGTCAGGTGGACGCTCGCAGAAAAGAAGCACCTTTACCCTGAAAGAGGCCTACGTGATTGTCGGCGTCGTCCAAGGCGAGGAAAACATCGCATACCTCCCGCTGGACTCGCTCGACGGATTCCCGTTCACCGCGTACACCAAGCTCAAGGTGAAATGCGCCTCAACAAGCACCCTGGCAAGTGTACGCACTCAAATCGAAGAGCTCGGGCTCACCGCGTCTTCCATATCCGAAACCGTTGACCAAGCCAACAAGGTATTCAGTGCCGTCCAGGTCGTCCTCATGATTTTCGGGCTCATCGCCCTCATCGTCTCTGCCATCGGTATGTTCAACACGATGACCATCGCCCTCCTCGAACGCACCGAAGAAATCGGCATCATGAAAGCTATTGGCGCTGCTAAACGGAGCATTGCCCTTATGTTCCTCACCGAATCAACCATCATGGGTCTCCTTGGCGCACTCGGAGGAGTGATTCTCGGTTTTTTTGAGGGCGAAGTACTCAATATTCTTATCAACCTGATTGCAACACGCTTTGGGGGCGAACCGGTCGACCTCTTCTTCAGTCCCTTCTGGTTCGTGTCGACCGTCATCCTGTTCGGAGCCGGAGTCGGCTTCGCGACCGGCATCTTCCCGGCCCGCAAGGCCTCCCGCATCGACACACTGGACGCCCTCCGATACAAATAGTCAAAAAATAAAGACGAGGCATCATCTGATGCCTCGTTTCATATCCACAGACCGAATCGCTCTATTTCAGTCTTCATTGTAGAAAATACGTCGAGAAGATACCGGGTCAGAGTTTCCTCCGGAAACCGTCTCCTGCAAAACTGACTGATTGACCGTGAGAGCTCGATCCGATCCCCAGGAGAACGTCCTGTCACTAAAAAATGTGCCAGTCCAAACACACTGTGTATCATGCCCCGTTCCGCAGTCCATCCAGATTCACGTGCGTATCGTGCTGAGCATAATTGTTGTAGCCTCACAAAACATTCTTTCTCATCTCGGGATATTTCCCCGCCTCCATTCTGTCCGAATTGTTCAAGAACCCGTATCGCCCCATTGAGAAGGAGCAGAAACTCTTCTTCATGCATCATCTCTCACCCTCCTCAAAGTATCTTTGAAATACCCAATATAAGAAAATCTCTCGCGACCATCAAGAAGACAATCTTTTTAAAAACGCTTCCGTGCAGTTCCGAACTGCGGTCGCATCTTCACATTCCATGAGTGCGGTACGAAGTTCCTTGGCTCCATCGAAACCATGGACATAAGCCTGATAATGCTTCTTCATGAGCGCAAAACTTTTCTTTCCAAGAAAAAGTTCTTCATACATTTCCGTATGCTCACACATAACTTGCAATCGCTGTGCCACTGATTCCGGAAATGATTCCGTAAAAAACCAGGGATTTCCGAAAAGTCCTCTTCCAATCATTACGCCATCACACCCAGTCTCCTCGACGCGCGCCCGCGCTTCCGCCATGCTTTTTACATCCCCATTCCCCAGAATGAAAACGCCTGATCCACGAGCCAGTTCAACAGCTCTGGTCACGTGTTCCCATTGCGCCGGAACCAACGACATTTCTTTCTTCGTTCGTGCATGTACGGTAATCGCAGCTGGTTGTGCATCCAAGAGTGCTGGTAACCACGTCTCAAGTTCATTCGTATTAAATCCAATGCGTGTTTTCACCGAAACAGGAATCTGACCGGCAACACCTTCTTTTGCAGCGGCTATGAGCGCCTGCGCGAGTGTGGGATCCTGCATAAGCTTCGCTCCTGCCCCCTGCTTCATGATGCTCTTGTCCGGACAACCCATATTGATATCCAGTCCATCAAAACCGAGTTCGGCGATCAGGGCCGCGGCTTCGCGCATCCGCTCAGGATGAGCAGTGAATACCTGTGCCACGATCGGCCGTTCTGATTCCGTGTAGAGAAGATCTGTCACAAGCACTTTTCGCCCCACGGGATGACAAAGACCATCAGCCGAAACGAATTCCGTCCACGTCACATCCGGCTTCCCGTACCGAGCAAACAAACGCCGAAAAGCCGCGTCCGTCACGTCAGCCATCGGTGCCATCACAAAGAAAGGTTTCGGCAATTGTGTCCAAAAATTCCGCATAGGAGAATAGTCTATCTTACTTCCGAATGACGGGCAATATTCCCCATAACGTCTTCCACCCGATCCGGTCACGCACCCATTCTGCCATCATTGTCCTGAAAAGCGGAAAGTTTCCCGTACAATATATTCGAAAACACTGACATCGAAAACGTCTTCCTATATTCTCTTCATGATACGCGCGGGCGTCTCTCACCGGATGATCCTGATTTCTTCGAAGGCGAATTCTTCCGTGATCGACAGGAAATTCCACAGGATCTTGCGCGCATGCGGCACCCACTCGAGCGACGAGAGAAACTCCTCCGCGCTCCCGGGAACATATTCCGGATGCAGACGCGCCCGTTCCTCGTGGTCGAGCCGATCGAGTTCCGGATGGAACTGCACGCCGTATATCCGCGTCTTGTACCGGAAGGCCCCGACACGCGACCGCTCGCCGCTCGCCAGGAGCACTGCTTCCTTCGGCACCTGAAGCGCACTATCCCGATGCATGAAGAATGCCTTCCAGTCATCGGGTACTCCGGCGAAAAGCGGGTCCTGTTGCCCTTCCGACGTCATGTAGACCGGAAACGATCCGCTCTCCGACTGCTCCGGATCGGCGACAACTCTCTCACCGAGAAAGGTCGCCAGCAACTGATGCCCGAAGCAGATGCCGAGTGTCGGTACGTCGTGCTCAAAAAGATACAGGATGAAAGGCCGGACACGCTCAAGCATCGTCCGATGCCGCTCTTCGTTCTCCGAAGAGCTATTGCCACCGAAATAGAACTCAGCCGATCCCCCGAGTATCACTCCCCGGAAATCAGAAAACACTCCCTCGGGACGGGCGAAAAAGAAGTCATTCCGGGCATCAAAAGCATCCCGAAAAACGATATCCGGTGTCGAACCATCCGATTGTGCGAACTTCTCCCGAATCGCGGTCCGCTCAAGCTCTTTTCCTCTCTCATCAGCCCGGAACTGCACCATAAGAAGCGGTTTCGTCGTGTCCATACGTTTTTTCTAAGATTGCTTTTCCTCAAACATATTTATTATATCACATTTTCTATTTCCTGTCTATTTTCCGAGACTTCTTGACTTTTTCACCTCTTTTCTCTAATATGGACTAAATAAGTCCATATTTATGCGTGCCTCAAAAAAAGCCTACTACGGCCTCCGAGCGGCGGCGGCACTCGGAAGACACGGCGGAGAGCTTTCTGTCCACGAACTTGCGCATGCCGAAGAGATGCCGGAAGATTATCTCCATAAGATCCTCCAGTCCCTCCGGAAGGCTGGGCTAGTCATGGCCGCCAAAGGCCAAGGAGGCGGCTACTCGCTCGCCCGGGATACTGCCGACATCTCCGTCTGGGATATCGTCACGGCACTCGACGGCGGCTTCAAGAATTTCTCCCCGCCCAGACTCTCACGCGCGTCCCCCTATCCCAAGCTCACCCACTGTCAGACCAATCAGGTCTGGAAATCCCTCGAACAAAGCATCGAGAACACCCTTGTCCGGATGACTCTCGCGGAGCTCCTCACTTCCTCATATCGGAACGATACACCCAAGAAATAATCCTATGCTTTCCATCGAACACCTCACCGCTTCCGTTGCAAAGAAGAGAATCCTCGACGATATCTCCTACTCTTTCGATTCCGGAAAGACATACGCCATACTCGGACCGAATGGCTCCGGAAAATCGACACTGGCGAGCATCATCATGGGACACCCGGACTTCACGCTCGCCCGCACGAGCAAGCTTCTGTGGAACGGAAAGAATATCAAAAGCCTCTCGCCGGATAAGCGTGCCCTACTCGGTCTCAGTATGACCTTCCAGAATCCGCTGACACTTTCGGGAGTTTCCGTCCGCGATCTCCTTCGCTCGGCCCTTGAAAAAAAATACGATGTCTTCGCCCTCTACCAGAAAATCCAGGCGGCGGCGAAATCCCTCCATATCAAGGACGAACTCCTTTCCCGCTCACTCAATGACGGATTCTCCGGCGGAGAAAAAAAGAAGCTCGAGGCGCTGCAGATAGCCCTCATCGAACCGAAATTCGTCCTGTTCGACGAGATCGATACCGGTGTCGATGTCGATGCCCTGAAGACGATAACGCTTTTCCTCAAACGATCGCTCCCGAAAGAAAGTGCACTTGTCTTCATCACGCACTCGGCCAAGCTCCTCAAATACATGCGGCCCGATGAAGTATTGGTCATCAAGAATGGTCGACTGGTCGCTTCCGGCGGTCCGGCGCTCGCGGCAGCCATCGAAAAGAACGGGTTTTCGGATCTCTGAATCGGGACGCGGATTTTTCTTACGGATAATCAAGCATCATGCCAAAACGCAAGCCAATCGAAAAAATAGATCTTGGCGACTATCGCTTCGGTTTTTCCATGCCCGAACGCTCGGTCAGCAAGACGAAGCTCGGACTATCCGCCGAGATAGTCTCTGAAATTTCAGCGATCAAGAAGGAATCCGCGTGGATGCGGAAATTCCGCCTGGCGTCCTATGAGCGCTTCGCTTCGCTTCCCCTACCGTCCTGGGGAGCCGATCTTTCTCCGATCGATTTCGACGCGATCACCTACTACCTCCGAGCGACCGACATGCAGTCCAAGACCTGGGACGAGCTCCCTCCCGAAATCAAGGAGACCTATGACCGCATCGGTGTCCCGGAAGCCGAAAAAAAATTCCTCGCCGGAGTCTCCGCCCAATACGAAAGCGAGGTCGTCTATGAAAGCATTGAAAAAACACTTTCAGCCAAAGGAGTTATTTTTTGTGATATGGATACAGCAGTTCGCAAGTATCCCACACTCGTCAAAGAATATTTCGGCACCCTCATTCCTCCGCATGACAACAAATTCGCCGCACTGAATTCGGCTGTCTGGTCCGGTGGTTCTTTTGTCTACGTTCCAAAGGGTGTCAAAGTTGATCTTCCTCTTCAGGCCTATTTCCGTATCAATTCCGAATCCTTCGGCCAATTCGAACGCACCCTCATCATCGCGGATGAAGGAAGTTCCGTGCACTATGTCGAAGGCTGTACCGCACCCATCTACCGCAAGAGCTCGCTCCATTCGGCCGTCGTCGAGATCTTCGTCAAGAAAAACGCCCGTGTCCGATACACCACGGTCCAGAACTGGAGCAAGAACATCTATAATCTCGTCACCAAGCGCGCCCGCGCCGAAGAGAATGCGACCATGGAATGGATTGATTGCAATATCGGATCAGGAATCACCATGAAATATCCGGCTGTCTATCTGGCTGGACGTGGTGCCAGAGGCGAAGTCCTTTCCATCGCCTACGCGGGATCAGGACAGCATCAGGACGCCGGAGCCAAGATGATTCATCAGGCTCCTGATACCACCTCGCGTATCGTTTCCAAATCTATCAGCAAAGACGGAGGACGAACCAGCTATCGCGGTCTTGTGCATATCGGACGCGGGGCGACCGGAGCCAAGACATCGGTCGTCTGCGATGCCCTGCTCCTCGATTCGCTTTCCCGTTCCGACACCTACCCGACCATGCGGATCAATGAATCTTCCGCTCAAGTCGAGCATGAAGCTACCGTCGAAAAAATTTCCGCCGAGAAACTTTTCTATCTCCAAAGTCGTGGCATCAAAAAATCTGACGCCGAGGGACTCCTCGTCAACGGTTTTCTCGATCCGGTCGTCAAGGAGATTCCTCTCGAATACTCCGTTGAGCTCACCCGTCTCATGCAACTCGAAATGGAAGGCAGCGTCGGATGAAAAAAATACCAATGACCCGCAAACAAGAGTCCTCTATTCCAAGTTTAAAATAATCGGGACACTGGGATACATTTTTTCCTCGCGACGTGTTCGGAAACACCAGCATCAGAAAAAATGTATCCCAGTATCCCAGCACAACAAACGTATTTTCCATACCACAACAAAACACAAAACCAATCTGACATTTTTCCAA
>JAUPWI010000041.1 GCA_030916545.1 Patescibacteria group bacterium
GGTACTGAGACCGAAACCGACTGCGGAAGTGCGACGTATCGATCAAGCGAAAAGAGAAAGCCTGATACCGCGGTCGGCCGAGAAAAATCGATTCGCAGTTCCAAGGTCGAAACATTCTCCCCATCGACAGGAAACTCGACGGTCGTACTCCCATTGCCGTCCACGAGAGCACTCACTGCTCCGAGAGTTGGCTCCGCATCAGTCGCGATGGTTGCCGCGGCCCGCGAGAAAGTCTGTTTCGTATTGTATACGTACGGCTGGAATAATTTGGTAGTCTCCTCATACACAACCGCGTCACGTATCCGGAATACCGGGTCGGCGAGAGGCACATCTACGACCGTTGGAATCGTGACTGAGGTTTTTATCGGGAGCATCTGAGCGAACGCAGACAGCGTTTGATCGGCATCGGGAATAACAGTCTCAGTATTTTTATGATGCCCATGCGCCCAAGTCGCCATCGGAAAAGAAAGAAACATCAAAAGAAAAAAAGAGTATCGCATACGCTTCCGAGCTGAAATGAATTAAGCCTCCAAAGAATCATCCTTTTTCTTCCGACCAAAAAAAGCAGTGCTCATAAATAGGATTCCGATGATCGCAAAGACGATGATGCGTCCCTCGGTACTCATCGCACCCATCTCCACCAAAATAAGATGCGCCGTCACGAAAATCAAAAGAGCACCTCCCAGTCGCTTGTACACTCGAGATCCGCGCGCCCGACCGGAAACGTAATAGTACAGACCGACCAGGGTATACACCGCCAGACTGATCGTCGTCGCCAAAGTATCGCTCCAAGCGACGTGCGTCATCAGCCAGAAGAGAAGCATTCCGAGAAGACCGCTCATGATCGACCAGAACAAGCCTGCCGAAAGATCATCCGTCGCCGTCTCACCCGCGTCTGTCAGATCGCTGCGCGCGAAAAGATATCCGACCGCTCCGAGAGCGATGGTTGCCACCAGGATTGCGAAGAAATCACCCGTGAATACTGACTTCGCTCGGGCATAATGATCGATACTTTCAATCACCAAAATGAGTGGCACCAGGAAAAGTACGCTCACACGTTTGGCTACCATTGACTGACCGAGAATCAAGAGGAGTCCCACCACGAGTATCGCTACCTCAAGTGTCAGTGCGATAGTGAGGAGCGGCCCATCGAGTTCATACACCGTCGCTGTGGCGAGCAAAAGCCCCGCGACTCCCGAATGGACGATGACTGGGGCCGGGATACGGGTGGCCGCATAGGCGACATATGCCCCAACGCTCGCCGTGACCGCCGCAATGACCGCCACGAAACTCTGCGCTTCCGGAATGATTTCCTGATCGATCCATACGATAAGGAGCAGGCCGTTCAGCAAGGCAGCGACCAAATCGGCCGGTTCGGCCTTCCGGTCATACACGAGAGAAAAAATATTGAAAATGAAGAACATGAGCGCGAAGAACGTCGCGAAGAGGGCATGTATGACATCTGGTGTACTCCCGAAGCCAATGATATACGGCGCTGAATAGAAACCATAGACAATAACTGCCGCTGTCGTCAGTTCACGCCAGCCAGTCAGACGAGTCACCCAGAGCACCCCAAGACAGAGGACGGCTAAATATGAAAAGAGTTCCATGAAATCAGCTTCATGAGAGTTGGTCAGGAATGGAGCAATAGCGCCTAGGAACAGCGCGAGAAATACCAGGGCCCGCGTCCGTTCAACGACACTGACGTACGCCAGGAACACCGTCGTCAGGAACATGAATCCAAGCGCCAGGATAGGCGGAAAAAGATCGTACTGGAATTGCCCGACCGAGAGCGAAAGATAGACGATACCGGCACCGAGAGAGAGAAAGACGCTGCCCTGATTGCGGAACTGTCGGATACGTCGGGTCCCAAAACCGAGAAATCCGACGCCGAGCGCGACGCCGAGCATCACCCGACCGACCTCTGGAATGAACTGCCAGGCGTAATAGGGAATCACCCACCCGATGGCAAGGAAAAAAAGTATCGCTCCGAGCTTGACCGGCCAATCATGCAGAAACCACTGCCACGCCTGCTCGCCCAGACCGGGTTCGTGTGGGAGCGACCTCGGTGGCACCGGCACTGGCGGCAATGGAACGCGCAGAACCGACGCGTCGGTCCCGACCGGCTGCATCGGGACATCCGCTCCCGGCTGCGCGACAAAATCTGCGCGTCTCTCATCGCCTGGAGCATCTATCCTGTTTTTGGTTCGCCATTCCGCTTCTATCCGGGTCGCTTTACGGAGAGCGAAAACGGAAATCACCAACGCGACCAGCGAGAAAAACTCGGACATACTTTTTATTTTTCCGAAAAGTGTTAAAAGTTCAGCTTCTTCGTGATCAAGGATGCTCCAGGAATCTCCCAAGCCTCACCTCCCAAAGTCTTGATGATCCCGATAATACTCACGATAACAAAGAAGAGATTGGCAACAGGCAACAACATCCAACCGAGTATCGGAATGACGCCCAAAACCAAATCAGCAACTACCCAAACAATGAAAAGCGCCATGCCTTGTTTGGCATGAAACTGAGCGAATTTGCTCTCCTTTTCAGTCAAGAGTGGGACAAGAAAAAGCAGAAAAATATACGAGAGACAGGCTATTCCTTTGTGCTTCTCGATATCTTGTGCATCAAATTTTCCAGCTGAAACCGGTGCAGCCGAGCGTGTTTCAGAATGTGACTGTTCTGCTGTTTCTTGATCGCTCATAGTTCTTTCGTATTATCTATTTATAAGTTCATTCAGAAGAAAGATTTTCCTTCTCTTCTCCTTCTAAAATACTCTCTTCTTCGATTTCTCGCAAAATTTCCGCGGGAATTGGATGTCGTTTCGGACTCACTCCCGGATAACGCCAGGCACTGATTACTCTGATACTCTTTGTTTGAAAAATATCACGCCCAACTGGCAATGACGTCGTCCAGCCAATTTTTTCCATAGCAGACACGTTCCTTTCCTGAAACATGACCCAGACTTCCTGCTTCCATGTTTCCTTCCCGTTGATCATCTTGGAAGAAACCGGCTGCATGACTGCTACCGTTTTGGGAGCGATACCCGTCTCTTTACGTATGGGAGAACGAATCACTCCTCGCACTTTCTGTACCGATAAACCATATTGTCGCATCTTATGTTGCGCATGAGCCGTAAAAACATACGCCCCCGACTGAGTCTTCGGAGAACTTGCTTCCTTCGATTTTTGTTGTTTCGCCAGAAATCGCTCTCGAGCTTTGCGAGCAAATTCCTGATACGGAGACGGCATACACTAAGAAGAAATATTCATGTCCCGGAGAGCGGCAATGCGCTCTTCCATAGGCGGATGCGTCATAAAGAGCTTGGCCACTTTGTTTCCCTTGAACGGATTGGCAATATAGAGCGAGGCGGTCGCCCGATTGGCTGCCTCGAGTGGCTCGGTATCACCTGAGAGTTTTTGCAGTGCAGATGCAAGTCCTTCGGGATACCGGGTCAACAGTGCGCCAGAGGCATCGGCCAAAAACTCCCGTTTCCGAGAAATGGCTAGTTGCATCAATGTCGCCGCGATCGGCGCGAGTATGGAGAGGACAATCGCCACTATCAGAAAGATGAATTGCAGACGACCATCGCCTTCCCGGTCGCGATTCCCTCCAAAAAACGCCCAGTGACGGAACCAGTCTGCGAGCAACGCGACAAAACCGACCAGGATGACCACGACCGTCGAGATGAGCGTATCCCGATTGCCGATATGGGAGAGCTCATGCGCAGCGACACCTTCGATTTCCGCCTTGTCGAGACGCGAAAGGATACCCGTCGTGAAACAGATTACACCGTGTTCCGGATCCCGTCCGGTCGCAAAGGCATTCATCGCCGTGTCATCGATGGTGTAGATTTTCGGCATCGGGAGACCGGCGGTAATCGCGAGGTTTTCCACGATACGGTACAGCTCCTTGTTATCCTCGAAGGCTACCGGTCGCGCTCCGCTCATCGACAGGACGATCTTGTCACTCCACCAATACGATCCGACGCTCATCAGCACCGAAAACAGCACGCATCCATAAAGAATCGCGCTCGAATGCATCGCCTGAGAAAAAACGAATCCGACCCCGATGACGAACACAAGAAACCCGGTGATATACACCCAGGTCAAACGAATATTTTTGTCTTTCTCCGCATACAGCGTCGCCATATTCTTTCCAAAAAGATACTAGATAACTCCGCTAGTATACCATTTCCAACTCAAGCTGGAAACCTTGACAAATCAGCTCTTTTCGGCCAGGATAAGTCATCTTTCATGCAATCAGACTATGGAAGAGCGCACCTTTCCAAATCAATGTTTCTCAACCCTCTTGGAGGAAGACCATGCACGAATACCCAAGATTCAACGAGTCCTATGCTGAAAACCAGCAGGCACTCCTCTACGTTCTCGGGCTCAACAGCCCATCTCAAGCGCCATTCAGGCGGATTCCGTGCTTCATGGTGTATACCAAGGAAACCGCACAGACTTGGACTCCAAATCCCACCTATATCCTCACACCGGAAAACGAAGAAGCCGAAAGTGACTGGCTCTGTCTCGCATTTTCGGTCGTGGCACTCCATCACTGGGGCGAATGGCCGGAAAAAGATCAGATTGATTGTTTCGGCGGATTCAGGAACTGGAAATGTGAAATTGGCGAGAATGACATCAGTTTTCTCTCGCAATTCTTCGCCGAGACCTGGGATACTCTCCGTGAGCAACATCCGTCCATCCGCAATCTCCTCGAAGGCGGACGTCTCTATCTCGAAAACCATTTCGACACGGAGACCGAAGACGGCCTCGCGCGGCTCATCACCTGGCTCCGCTGGATCATCAAGGAACTCTGGGAAAACCAAAACAATGATTGCTCCACGGAAACGGACGCCGATGTCCGGGCACTCCGGCTCGTAGTCGACTTGCTCGGCAAAGGCACGTTACAGGTCGTCATAGAACATGATCTGATGTGGCGGGTCTGGACATGGATTCTTCAAGCCATCCACCTGATCCGGAACACCAGAATCCTGCCGAGACAGGCCCATACCGTCATGACGAGCTACTCACCAGGCAATAGACTCATGGGTCCGGCCGGCCGCTCAACAACTTCGGGGCACAGTTCGCTCGGCTTCACTCCCTTCGCTCCGAAATTCGACGAATGGGGTGCTGAACGTTTTCAAGCACAGGGCCTTCATGTCGGATTCCATACCTATGTCCATCCCGGAGCGTACATCGGAAGGGATGTCACCATCGGGAACAGTGTCGTCATCGAAGCCGGTGCTTTCATCAGTGACGGCGCTTCCATCGGTGACCAGGCCTATATCGGAGTCGGAGTGTATGTGGGGTCAGGCGCCCGTATCGGTATCGGCGTCAAACTCCTGGATGCGAAACCCGGGGAATCACCCGTCGTCATCGGAAACCGGGTCTGCCTCGAGCCAGGGGTGATCATCTTTCCGGATACTCCGATGATTCCGAGTGGTGCCACGTTGCAAGCCGGCGTCATCCTCCGGCCCGAAAGCACCTTTCATGATTCCGCCGGAAATGTCATCACCCATCTTCCATCGAACTCTTCCGTAGGACCAGGGAATGGTCCTGATACCCTCATTATTCGCCTGGCAGAATAAAAGCCTGACTCACTAAAAAACGCCACACGAAACAAAGGCTCCCGAGATTTCTTCGGGAGCCGCTTTTTTTTATATTCCATTTTCAACTCGCACCACCACCCCCACCACCGCCACCACCACCGGCACTGCCACCGCCCGATGATGCGCCACCGCCAGCACTCGAAAAAGCCGAGGAAAAAGAAGCTCCGAAAGAAGAAGTGAAACTCGCGGCCGAAAAACCAGCACCCATAGCGCCGTTCATCCCCGACGTGCCGCCGTACCAGCGTGGCGGTTCGATGGCGATACCCGAGAAAGCCCGTCCCCATTTCTTCTCCGCTCCGAAAATGATCGCGTAAGGAAGGTACCTCTCAAAAGTTTCCGGGGTCAAATTTTGTAAACGATATTTCTCAGCCGTTTCCAAATACAATTTGAAACCGAGCCACTCTTCCCTGAAAATCTGTCCCTGTCGGTTGAGACGCGGGTTGTATCGGAAGAAAAGAATCGCCCACGTCACAAAATAAGACGCCAAGAGAAGAGGGATGATGACGAGTGGCGCCGCCTGACCGAGAGTCATCGATAGGACAAGAACCGCTCCCGCTCCGACGATAAGACCGATTTTGGCAAAACGCCAGGCTTTGAAACCAACTGCGTAGGCGGAAGTGTCGATTGCCGTTTCCTCGAGCAGGGTCACCTGGAGTTTCAAGAGGGCCGCGTGCATCCGCTGCCGCTCAGTCTGCTGACTCGCCTTTTTGATTTCCTTCGTAGAAAACTCCGTTCTACCATCCGAAAACAGGATATCGAGAAATTGCCGTTCGTATTCCTCGAGTTTCTCTGTCGAAGCCTCTGGAAAACGAACAATGCGGTAATTCTTCGGAACCCACACGAAGCCTTGTCCGGGATTCATGAACCGTCGTATTCCGAATCGAAGGAACCAGATGCCGAACACCACGACTCCAAGTTGCCAGGGCATCCCACTGCCTTTCAAGAAGAGTACCACCGCGACAAGGAAGATAACCATGATAATGCCTTGTCCGATGCGTTCCATACGGGTAGCTGGAATCTCTTCGATCTTCACAAATCCGCGCACCGCCAGATCGACGATGGTCGCACTCCAAGCCCTTTCGCTCACTGTCTCCTTGATGATCACCTCGGCCATGGCCGGGGGCAAGGTTCGCGGCGGCTCGTATTCAGGAATGATCACTCCGCGTCCCGTTTGCCAACGTTCGGTCAAGAAGTGCCGCATCGATACACTCGCAACGGAAACAAGGATCGCTATCGCCGCCAAGATGACCCAGATGGATCGACCAATCACGCCCTTCCAGTACAGGATTCGATCAAGAGCCCCCCTTGGCCATCCGACTGCGATCGTCGCCTGACCGAACGCGGGAAAGTTCTGCCCCGACAAAAGCACGGTCCTTCCATCTGGATGCGTTATGGCCCCTGCTGCCGTCGTTGGATCGGTATACCAGACAACCGGAACTTCAACCGAAGCATAATGCTGCGGCAAAATGACCGACACCCCGACTTCCTTGACCGGGACAGCGTAATCCGTAAAAAGGTTCCAATAGAATTCATCCTTCTCATCCAGAAATCGGACGGCCCCGTGCATGGTATACCGGAGTATCCAGGTGCGCGTCGTATCACGCGCGTCATAATACCACTCGATAACTAAGTCCCCCTGTTCCTGATACGTCGTATAGTACCCATGATTCTTCGGATCCAGTTTGTTTAGCCGGATAGGAGAATACACGAGGGCTTGTCCGGTATCAGCGTCTACCACCGAGACCGCATCGATCATATCGACACCCCTTAGCGGGATATTCCGATTCCCCTGATGATACTCTCCCTGGAATCGATAGGTCTCCGTCTCCTCGACCCGGATCGTCGTATCCCGCCTCACTTCGAAACGAAAATCGATACGATCATACGTATACGACCGATCCTCCGCAAAAGCACTCGCCCCGCTACCGAGCATGCTGCACAATACGAACGAAAACCCAAGCCATGCTTGGGTTTTCCGTAAAAAGAAGCCCGACCACCTCATATCCGCCTTTTTTAGAACTTCACCTCGACCGGCTGCTTGGCCGCCGCCTCGCTCTCATCGAGCTCGAAGAATTCACGCTTCGTGAAAGCGAACATTCCAGCGACAATATTGGAAGGAAATGTCTCAATCTTCGTATTCAGATCGCGGACATTGCCATTGTAAAAACGCCGAGCGGCCTGAATCTTGTTTTCGGTATCCGAAAGCTCCTGCTGCAATTCAAGAAAGTTGGTGTTTGCCTTAAGATCCGGATAAGCCTCAGCTACAGCGAGAAGTTTACCGAGAGCTTGCCCAAGACCTGCCTCTGCGCCCGCCATGGCTACAAGACTCTCGGGCGTCATATTGGAAGGGTCAACATGAATCTTTGTTGCCTCCGCTCGAGCATTGGTGACAGCGTCAAAAGTCTCCCGTTCATGCGAAGCATATCCCTTCACTGTGGCAACGAGGTTGGGGATAAGATCGTATCGACGCTTGAGTTGCACGTCAATATCACTCCATGCTTCCTCTGTGCGATTCTTCAGCGCGACTAATCCGTTGTACGCGAACACCACGAAAAGCGCGACCACGGCGACCACGACCAGAATAATTCCTACGGTACCCATAATCATATGTATCTTAAATCACTTACCCCCTCCAGTATACGTCATTCCTTTCCAGATCACAATCCTCCTCTTTCCTGCTTCCCCAGGCCCTTTCTGAACATCTTGTGTGACCGGCTCCTAAAGGAGCCCGGATAAGGAACCCGTCCGTGCTATAATCGAAATATCAGTCTAACATTCCAACATTATGGTTTTCATCCAAACGCATCTCGTTTTTCTGGTACCGATTTTCGTCGGTCTGTTTTCGCAAGTCACCAAATTCATCCTCTTCACGCTGCGTCATGGTTGGAAGCCGGAATATATATTCACCCATGGCCACATGCCGAGCGCCCACACCGCTTTCGCGGTCTCGCTCCTCACCTCCATCGGCTACTTTGAGGGTATGAATTCAGGCGCCTTCGCGGTCACGGTCGGTCTCGCCTTCATTATCGTCGACGATGCGCTCCGCATCCGGATGATACTCGGTGACCAGGGACGCTACCTCAATATGTTGGTCAATCAGCTCCACGGAGAAATAGACGAGAGCAAATTTCCTCCTCTCAAGGAGCGCGTCGGCCATCGGACGAGCGAAGTCGTCGTCGGAGCCATCTTCGGCTTCTGCCTGACGGTCATACTCATCGCCCTTCTCAGCGCCTGACCACCCACTCCGCCTCACCTTCCGAGTACGGACAGGCCCGCTGCCGGCTCTTTTCCCACTTGACTCTCCATCCGTTTTACAGACGATGATTTTTGCACTATGCTCGAGGCAGTTGTTTCACAATCCCGTTGCATTTTCATCCGATTCTCGACCGACAACAATGGAGGAATCTTCCGTGCCCACCAACCACACTGTACCTTCTTCCGATGACCTGCCATACACCAGATCGATCGGCCCACCCTTCATCCTTCTCTTACCATACGCCACCGGAACTCCCGTATGCGGTCTGCTCTGGGACAGTATGGACCGGAGAAACAAAGGCGACTCTTTCTCTCTGGAATTGATCGACCCAGTCTCCGAAATGCGCCGTGTTCTTTCCGCCCGATGCATCAGCGGAAGACAGCTGGACATCGATTGGGACACGACAGCCGAGTTGCGACATATCGATCATTCGGGTCATCCCTGCAACATGAGCCATCCGCCCTGTCTCGGAAAAGCCATGCGGATTCAGACCACACCCCCGCCGGAGACCCCGGTCATGATTCCGCAAAATTTCTGGGGAAAAATAAGGCAGGCGATCGCGCCAGGAAGGAAGCGGCTAGCACCGGATTCCGAACCGGAATCGCCCGATGATGTCGAGCTGCCGGAGCTCGCGCTGTTCCGCTCCTCGTTGCAACTCGCACCTGATCTTCGGACATACCGAGTGATCGTCGAGACCCACCACCAGAGAAGCGGGTCGGGGCAAGACACGATATTCTGTCTCACACTTTCTTTTGGCCGCTGCGGGCGAGGTCACAACATGCTCTCGCTCCGATGCCCAACAGGAGACAGCGATGGGCTTACCGTCGACATCAGATAGGCTGTTTCGGACAGCGACCCCCCATAAGAGCGCCAATCCATCGGCGCTCTCTCTTTTTTTGCCACACTCCCCGAAGTCCCTCAATTTTACAAAATTTCTTTTTTCCCGTAGCCTAGCATCAGCTGTTTTACCAATATATTCAAACTCAAAGAAGAAAGGACGGACAGATGGACATGGCCACACTCCCGAAGAACACCCCCAATTTTTCACAGGAAACCGTCTCCGGAACACCGCTCCTGATCAATCTTGCCGAAATCCAGAGTAAGGGGCATCAGACACTGGAAGAATATATCGAGTACATCCTCCTTTGTCTCGAGCGTCCAATATCCGTCGTCATTCCGGTGGCTGATACCTGTCTCTTTTCCCAGATACTCACCGTCACAAGCACTGACGGAAGGGCCTTGACCGGATTCTGGAGCTCTCCATTCTGCGGCAAACATTGCACGAAAGAAATGAAACCGCATCCTTGCATCGATAAAGCCGATTCGGTCACGGACTGCGATCTGTTCTGCTTAGGATCCTCTCCCGAAGAACCGGAGGAGGAGAATGATCTGACACGAAATCTGACAAAACTCTCACCGTGCCAGACCGACCATCGAGGCGAACTCGTCTCATGCGGGATACTCGCTATCGTCCTCCATTATCAGCATCTTCAAGATGGTCGGCGCGTTCTGGTCAGTGTCGAGCTCTCCATCGGCTGCAACAAAAGGCAACAAAGCGTTCTGGTCATCCAGCATCAACCCGGCCTCGTTTTTTCACTCAAATAAGAGCCAAGACCCTTGATTCTTTCAAACACGTACGCCGTCCCCCGACGGCGCTCTTTTTTTACCCGGATACGTTTTCAGGAGATCGGACTCTTCCCGGCAAGCTCCTCCTCAATCACTTGACGCTCACTCCACGGCAGACGCGTGTCTCCGATTGCCATTATTCTATACATCATATCGGCTCTTTCAAAACATTGAGTTCAATTCTTTCTTTCCTCGAGCGAAATGCTACACTAGAGGTACAAAAATATTTCTTCTATGGGAAAAATATTCGGAGAAATCCCTCAAAATATTGTTCGTCCAGAAAAAAATCAGGATGAGCTCATCCCCTTCCTCTCAGAACGCGCGAGAAATGATTATGAGAAATCAGTCGGGCACGAAATGGCTCTGAAAGATTTCAATGTGTGGGTGGTACAGACCGAAGCGTCACGATTCCAATCTCAAAATTCTATCGAATCTCTCATAGCTACTTCTCAAATATCCCTGAATACAGGTGATTCCAAATCCTCAAACGAACGATTCGTAGCGGTATCCGCAGTCCCTCAAAACGAACTTCACCACAAGATTTCCAACACCTTTAAGGGCTACGGTAAGGTAACACCGAACCTCTTGCCCGACCTTGTCATCGTCATGGGAGATATGGGCTATGACGACACCTCCCCTGCAGGCGACCTGGCGCGCGCCTATTTGGAGTTCGAGATGAAACCCATCCGCGATATCCGGCGGGCAGCAGAAGCCACCCTCCATCACCATTTTCCGACCGGAGAGAAGCTCACTGGCGACTGGGATGTGGAATTCTTCCAAATACACGTTCTCGGAAAAAACTATCACGAACTCCTCCTGAAAAAACATGAGATGACCGAGGAAATCGCCTGCGACCTTATCGCGAGCTCGCTTTTCAATGACACAGATCATGCGCTTGAGATTTCCGGCCGAGCGTTTGATACTTATGCTCGCACCAAGGATGAGCACCTCCTCAGAAAAATAACCACCGATGGACGAATTCGCCATGCAGTTAAGAAATTGCAGAGGTCTTTCGTTTTGACGCACCTCATCGAACAGCATCGTCAATCCAAAGAGGGAAAAGGATCAAACCCTGGAGAATTTCAAAACGAGGAAGAGTATATCGCCTACGTACAGACGCTAATTCAAAAAACTGATTCCGTTGCAAAAGACATGCACCCCGAGCAACTACGGACCGCGGTCTACACTTCGCTCATGAAAATGATCGACAGAGAAAAGCAGAACTATCTCACAGATATTGAATTCGAGTCTATGGAAGATCGTCTCATTCAGCCGATTATCGTTTCCGTGGGAAAGAGCCAGAAATATCAGGAGGCATCATTTAAGTCTGGTGTTGATGCCGCCCTTCCCGAACTCGGCCCCACAGATATGGAAAAGCTAGTAAGACTCGCAAAACGTATTCGCACCAGCCCCGCCTCCATGGCGACCGAACGCCTCCGCAGAAACAAATCCGAATTCTATCATTCGGTCGTCGACCAGATCGAAGATCGATCCAAAGAGACTGCTGATACTGAAAAGGAATTGGGAATCCTCTCATCGCTCTTCAAGAAAATTGACGCAAAAACGATCCTCGATGTCGGCTGTGGATACGGTCGTCTCGCCAAACCCTTGGCCAAAGAGGGTTTTGATGTGACCGGCATCGATGCGAGTCAAGCGCTCCTCACGAAAGCAAAAGAAATGAAAGGGAAAACAAAAAATCTCCACTACGCCAAGGGAGATATTATCGACTACACAGGTTCCGTTCCGAAAGAAAGTTTTGATGCTGTGTATTATGGTTGGCATTCTTTCCTCGAAGCATACGGGCTCGGCAATGCCCTTGCCTCCCTTCGATCAGCGCGCCACGCGTTGAAACCAAACGGTGTCATCACCTTTGACCAACCAGCACGCACCAACCCTGAACTGGAAGAGGGATGGTATGGCGACGCGGAACACGGCTACCTCGCCTATCTCATGGATGAAGAGGAATTGAAATTCATGCTTCGTCTCGCGGGCTTTGAAGACGTACATATTCTTCACTGGACCACCAAGCCAAGCGCCCTCTATCCCGAGGGCATGCAGAAAATATCGGTCGTCGCCCGAAAACCATCTTTGCTGAAAATCGAAAAAGAGTCCTGATTCACCCCTCTCCTCTGGTTGGTAAAAAACTTTTTCGATCCGAACATATTCGATACATCATTTCCTTTTCACAAACTTCTTGCGTAAGAAATTTCTGAAAGGGAGGTGTGTACAGTAAGTGCCCATACACACCGAGTCATTAAGAAACCACCTGGCGAACTATAGTTTCGTAATCGAGACCGTAGATATGACAGTGTTCCTTAGCATCGCCATACCGCAGTTGCTTAATCAGTGATGCGGCGCGATGCTCTTCCTGACGCAGCAGAAGCATTCTCTTTTCTTCTTGCTTGCGCTTGCTAGCAATGTTCTCTTCTTTGTTCTTTTCCATTTTCTCCCATTCACCATCGGCGATTATTTTTGCCGACTCCCATTCCTCTTGGGTAGGAGGATTTGTTCCGTCATTTTGCGGTAAAGGAAGAAACTTTGCAGGAATGCAGCAATCGCATGCTGTTATATTCGGAGGGGTCTGCAAGTCCCTCACCCGTTGCCACCACTTCCCGTCCTTTTCAACGAAAATATGGGCGGCAGTAACTGCAATGACTTTCAGAGTCTTCATTATTCTCTCCATTACCCCAGTACCCGAGGTGCGGTTGCCACTATTGGCAGATTTCTCAAAGAACTCAAAGGAAATCCCCTTTCACAAACTTCTTGCGGAAGAAATTTCTGGAAGGGAGGCGAAAGCAGAAAGATTCTTCTGTCTCGCCAAAAACTACCTCACGATTTGTTTACAGTGTCGATGAGTTGACCCAGAGCAACGGGCCAATCTTTCACCCACGTGCCGTCAATCTTTTTCATCGGCGCACGCATGAAGCATACGCGATGACCATTGATGTTGACTTCCTTATCGACAAGCCAATCCATCATGGCACTGGCTGGGTGATTGTGATGATTGGTATCGGTCGCCACTGCGACTTGAATCCCCTCTGTCGCGAGATACACTGCGAGCGGATATCCGACCGCGAATGCTTCGCCGAGGTGATTCAGCCCCTTAGTGCCGAGCGTCATCGCTTCGGCCGGCATCAGGAGATCGATTAGCGCGACATCGAACGGCTGCTGTTTCACGACCATCGCGACATCCGAATAATCTTGAAGCACGATAACTTCATGCCCAAGGGCCGTGAGATCGGCAAGACCAGCCTGACAGTGCTGCTTCGAGTCGTCCACCACAAGAATCTTCATTTCATTTCCTCCTCTATGTTGAGCAAAAAGAAAACGATATTCTGTTCCCCCAGATAATCTACGAGCGGTCGAGCATACACCCGACCAGCAAACGCTTTCGCGAGTGAGATCGCACCCGATCGGGTCGGCTCCCTCTGCCATCCTGGTAGAATAGCAATGAGCACCTTCGTCTCATCGCCATCCTTCAGAAAGCGGAGTGCCTGGGACACATCGTCCGTCAGCAGAACCTCGGCCTCATCCGACGAATTCACAACTTGAATCACCGAATTCGACTCCATGATCGCCTTGAGTGCGAGCTCGATTGGATTGGTAGAACTATGATCCGGACCAGCTACGCTCACGAAAATCTTCATCATCTACTCCTTTGTCAAAAGAACCTCAAGGGAAATCCCCTTTCACAAACTTCTTTCGGAAGAAATTTCTGAAAGGAAGGCTACATGCAATGTTACTTGTGTAGCCAAACCAGCTCTGCCAACTTCTTTTTTTTGAAAGGATCTCTCAGCCCTTTTTCTCGCTGTCAACCAATTGCTTCAGGATTCTGCCCCAGTCCTTTCCTCGCTCGGCGTAAATATTGCCGCCATCGCAGTGGCAGTCGTATTGTGATCCATACGGATTGGTCCGCTTGCCCGTTCCGCCGCACTTCTCACACACACGCTCCGTATCATCGATACCGACCCAGGTAAATTTATTCGTCATAAGCACCTGGGCGCCATCAATAGTGAAGTAGTGATTGTTAAGGTCATCTAACATGGCCGACGCGGGGTGGGAATCGCAATCCGTTTGTGTCACAACTGCCACGTACCTCGCACCGTTTTTCGCGGCACGAAGAGCGAGGGACCAGCCGACAGCCATTTTCTGATTGACATACTTTTGTCCCTCCGCATTCTGCTCCATGGGGCCTACCCGCATCAGGAGATCGCAGAAAACGACATCCCAGTAGGGCAGCTCTGTCTCCGCCAGCGACTTCTTGCGAGCCTCATGGTAAGGCATGTTTTCGGACGTGCACTTGCGTTCAAGGTGTTTTTGCATCGCAATATCATACCGAGGAGTATCAAGAAGCCGATCTCCATCCCTGTATGAGCGACACACTGTGACTTTATGTTCGGCGAGCGTCTGCTTGGCAGCTGCCCGGTTGGATGAAAAGAAGTCGATGACCAAAATATTCATTTCTGTCTTCTCTACCTGCATACCAGAGGTGCAGTCGCCAGTATTGGCAGATTTCCCAAGAAACCTACATAAGAAGTCCGGAATCTTCATCATTCTCTCCATTACCCCAGTGCCCGAGGTGCGGTTGCCACTATTGGCAGATTTCTCAAAGAACTTATGCCAGTTGTTTCACATACTTCCTCAACTCGACTAAGTAGTATACTTTGTTTTGAGTAAAATGTCAATAATAAGGTCAATATATCGTCAATATCCGGTTCAAAACAAACCAGATATGTTCATTTTTTGGCTTTATAATTGACTTATATTTCATTTTCTGCTATACTCATATTGTCGACCTTTTTACCGACATATTTAAATCATCACTGAAAAAACATGCTTTTCCAAGACTTACAGCAATTTGGATTGAGCGAAAAGGAGGCCCGAGTCTATATGGCCCTGCTTGAGATTGGCGAAGCCTCTATTGGACTCATAACCAAAAAATCCGGAGTAAAACGCACTACAGTCTATGATGTTATAGAAGAACTCAAGGTATCCAGCCTCGTCGGCATGATAAAAAAAGAAAAAAAGACCCTCTATTTCGCCGAAGACCCACGCTCACTTGAGGGAAAACTTGAAGAAAGAAAAGAAAGCCTCAAACGAATGCTCCCTGAGCTCCTTTCTATCGCCAATTTCCTGGATAATAAACCAAAAATTCGGTTTTATGAGGGACGGGAAGGTATTAAAGAAGTCTACAGGGATACACTCCACTACCCAGATCAAGAACTTCTCGCCTGGGTGGCAGAAGAAGCGATCGAGGCATTCGATGAGGCATTTCTCAATACCTACTATCTCCCCCGCCGTGTGGGAAAAAAGATTTGGGTCCGTGCTATCGCTCCTGATGTCCCGTTCATGCAACAATATAAAGGTCAGGATATCCCATCACTCCGCAAAACCCGCCTCATCGATGCCAAGCGCTTCCCTCTGGATGCCGAAATCAATCTCTACGGGAGAAACAAAATCGCCATCATGTCCTTCTCGGAACAGACTAGCCTTATCATCGAGAGTGAAAAAATATTTCGTACCCTCAAAAGTATTTTCGAGTGCCAATGGGAAAGCTTGGCCTAAAAAACAGAGCTTTATCAAACGGTAGTTACTTTCCAAGGGAACTTTTTACAGGCGAGCTAGCTCTTCCTCTATGACAACCCTCTCATTCCACGGTAGACGCGTGTCTCTGATTGCCATTGTCTCCTCGGCACCCTTGCCGGTCACGATGATCCAGTCCCCAGGCTTCGCGATATCCAAAGCGTGTGCGATCGCCTCGCGCCGGTCCGGAATGCGCCAATATTCCTTTCCCTTTTCTTTACCTGAGATACCGCTCTCGATTTCATCCGCGATCCGCTCGGGATCCTCATAGTACGGATCCTCATTCGTCAGGACCAGTGCGTCCGCGTACGACGAAACGATCGATCCCATGATTGGACGCTTGCCTCGATCGCGTTCCCCGCAGGCACCGAATACGGCGATGATCCGCGAATCTCCCGTTCGCATACCCGCTATCAACGCGTACAACTTTTCGAGTGAATCCGGCGTCACCGCGTAATCGATGACGATATGCAGACCACGGACATTCGGAACCAACTCCATCCGTCCCGGAACCCCGGATATTCCATCCAGCGCTTGGCCGGCCACCGAGAGATCGATACCGAGTATCCGGGCGACCGCGATGGCGGCAAGAGCGTTCTCGACATTGTGACGACCCGGCAGATGTATCCGGAATTCTCTCCCTTGGACCAGAAACGAGGCTCCCGACGTATCGAAAGCGAGTCCTTCCGCGAACACATCTGCTTCCGGGCGCTCGGTGCTGTACGAGACAAGTCCGGCATACCGCTTCAGGCTGATATATTCTTCAGGATGCTCCATATCGAGATTGACGACTGCCAGGCGTGCCCGATCGAAAAGACGACGTTTGGCTCGCCGATACTCACCCATCGTCCGATGATAATCCAGATGCTCACGCGTCACGTTGGTCATGACGGCGACTTCGTAACCGATTCCCCATACCCGGCGCTGATCGAGTGCATGCGAGGAAGTTTCGATGACCGCGTATTCACAATCGGAATCCACCGCCTCCCGCAGGAATTTCTGAAGTTTCCACGCTGAGAGCGTTGTGAATTTTGAGGCGTTTGTCCACTCGCGATCGCCAATGGCAAAGTTGATAGTCGAGGCCATTGCTGTTTTTTTCCCGGCTTCTTGAAGAATCCTAGTAATGAACTGCACGGTCGTCGTCTTGCCGTTCGTTCCGGTCACACCGATCACTTTCAGTTTCTTGGCCGGGAAACCGAAACAGACCGCCGCAAAGACGGCGAGCGGAAGGTGATAGAAAAGATTCTTGAAAATCTGCGGTACGAACCGCGAACACATATGCGACATATATCTTTTCATCCTCTGAAAAATTTCTTGAAAATCGACAGACTCCGCTGCAAGAAACGGAGACGTAGGTACAGCCCATACCGCCCCCGGTCGATGACCATATCATAGCATCCCGGAAACACTTTCGGTGCGGTGCCCGACGAAAATCCAAGCTTGAAACGGGTAATCCCCTCCCAGCCGGCGATTTTTGATTTCTGATTTCTGATTTCAGAAGAGACGCTTACTCCGCCGAAATCATACCACTGACACCCGTGCTGTTTCGCTTCCCGCATCTGCTCCCACTGGAGAAGGACGGGAGCCATCATCTCGCGATGCACATCGCTCGTCCCTCCGTGCAGATACGTCGCCGTATCACCCGAAAACAGGATGAGATTAGCCGCAAGCACCTGCCCCTTGAATTCCGCGACGAACAACGAAAGACGCTCTTCCGAAAACACGGTCAGCATATTTTCATAATAGGATTCCGGATGAGGCAGTATGTTCTTTCGTTTCGCGGTCTATTCGATAAGCTTGAAAAAAACTTCCCGGTATCTTTTCTCGCGCGTCGCAAAAATCCGCACGCCTTTCTTCTCCGCCAATCGGATATTGTATCGCGTTTTCGCTTTCATTTCCGCGAGCAGATCTTCTTCGGTTCTCGATACGTCTACCACGAAAACCTCCCGCGGCTGCATGTCATGTGGGGCCCTGATAAGCCTAATACCATCATTTCCACCCCATTCAGATATTGCTCGCTTCCAACTTTTCAAAATTTCTTCCGTCTCCGGTTCGATGCGCACCCACGCACATCGCGCTTTCTTTGCATGAGCAATCAATTCTCCCAAGAGAGATTCCGGATCTACGGTTCCACGAGAAGGAAATCGTGGGGTATACAGATACCTGCCCACCACCGGCAACGTATGAATGAAACCCTGCGCATCATCTCCGATCCGGACCGAATCATACCCGCTCATTTCCTGAAAGCGCCTCCACTCCTCCGATTGAAAAAAATTATCCATACGAAGATACCTATTTCTTTCCCAACTGCTTCAGTGCCTGGGTGATACGGGCTCCGACATCCTTGATATCGGGTGCGACGAGCTTGAGCGCTTCACGCGCGTCACCGACCGAATACCCCATGGCAGCCAATGCCTCGAGCGCATCCTGATCGGCGAGCGCCTGGGCGGTTCCGCGCAACTCGGTTTCCTTGACCTTATTTTGAAGTTCGACGATCACCCGCTCAGCCGTCTTCTTTCCCACCCCGGAAACGCGTGTCAGAAGCGACGCGTCCTTATGCACGATGGCAGTACGGATGGTGTTCGGATCGGCGATCGAAAGGATACCGAGAGCCACCTTTGGCCCGATACCGGAAATGGATATGAGTAGCTCGAACATCTCGAGTTCATCATCATCCAGAAAACCGTACAAGGTCAATTGATCCTCCCGTACATGCGTATGGATATGGAGAAGAACCGATTCTGCACCGGCAATCTTCCCGAGCGCATAGGCAGACACGGCCACTTTGTATCCGACCCCGCCACACATCACCAGAGCGGTTCCGTTCTTCATTCCGCGCAGTTCTCCCTCGAGCAGTCCTATCATACTCCCGTATTAGTGAATGATCGTTTTCTCCATAGTACCTGTTTTGTTTCCTCTTGGCACGCCGCCCACTCCCCGGACTCTTGCCAAGAAATCGTTTTTCTGTTAGAAATAATCTGTCTCAAATTCCCGGTTTGCCGGTACCCATATTTTAATCAAGCCGATGGCCGGGCCCTCTCTAGCCCGTCACGGCGATCAATCATAACGCGCATCGCTATGCCAATCAAGAAGAACGCCATCAAATACATGCGAGTCACCGCCCGCAAGACCGAAAAGAACAAGATCGTAAAGGGTGTCGTGAAAAGCGCGATCAAGAAAACCCGTGAAGCGGTCGCGGCCGGAAAGTTCGATGATGCACAGAAATTCTATAAGGAAGCACAGAAAGCCCTCGACAAAGCGGCTGAGAAGAACATCATCAAGAAGAACACTGCCGCCAACAAGAAGTCCCGTCTCAACGCCTTCGTGAAAAAAGCCGTTCTGAACAAAGATGAACCGAAAAAGACTTCTACTAAGAAAACAGCGACCAAGAAGGTAGCCGTCAAGAAAGTCGCCCCGAAGAAGAAAGTCGCTGCCAAGAAGGTAGCCGCCTAGTCTCTACTTTCCTCGAAAAGAAAAAACCAC
>JAUPWI010000042.1 GCA_030916545.1 Patescibacteria group bacterium
AACTGCCGAGCAGAATGCCGCGAGGTCGGCCTTGTTATGCGCGAAGGCGATGAACGCGAAGGCGATGAACGCGATCAAGAGCACCCCGCCGTTCAGACCGTCCAGCCCGTCGGTTTCGTTGGAAGAGATGGCGGTATAGAGGATGACGAAAATGAACAGAGGGACATACCAGAGGCCGATGGTGAAGTCCCCGACCGCCGGTATATGGATCGTATCCCATCCGAGCTTGACATAGAACCACCAGGAACCGAGTCCGGCGATCAGGAAAAGCCACCAGAAACGGAAGGCGAAACGCATCCCGCCTCCCTTGTTTAAGCCGATATTCTTGACGCTGAAGTAGTCGTCAAACAACCCGAGAATCCCGGCAGTGACCAGAGCGAAAAGCGGCAGCCATGTCTCACGCCGGCGAAGAAAATCAAGATTGGCGATGAAATTCGCCCCCGTCCAATCAGCCACGAACGGAAACACATACTGGGAAGCGAAGATGAGCAAGAGGACCGTCAGCCACACGATGACCCCGCCCATGGTCGGTGTCCCGGCTTTCGCGGCATGCAGCCGACTGACGACGGTAAGCTCGTCTCCCTGCACTCCCGTTTTCTTGATCCTGATTCCGAGCTTGTACCGGTAAAGGACGTACGTCCACAGAGGAGTGATCACAAAAGCCAGGAGGAAGGACAGTATCCCTGTCAGAAGTATCTTGAAGACATTCGCCATCTCCGGCGCGTATTGTATCTGAGGTACATTGAACATACGATGGGCGAAAACCTGTTATGACAAGGAGAAGAAAGTCCGAGCGATCTCACTGCCAGTCGAATGACTGGAAACTCCAGTCGAACATCGAGCGGATACTCTGCCAACGATACTGGTCATCCAATACGACCGCGACGACACGATGATTCGATTCGGGATGATGAGCAACCGCCAAGAGCGTCCGTCCGGCGAGTGGCGTAAAGCCAGTCTTGGTACCGATAAGATTCGGCATCTGCCCGAGCAATTCGTCGGTATTGAAGATCTCATGCTGATATTTCCCGTCCACCGAAGTGATCTTCGTCTCCTCGAGACGCATCATCTGCCAGAGAACGTCGTATTTCAAAGCCTGGATGGTCATCTTGGCTACGTCACGGGCGCTGGAGTAGCACTCGTGCTCACGTCCATCCGGCTCAAGACCCGAAGACGTGCAAAAATGAGTCCCAGTCATACCGAGTTCTCTCGCCCGCTTATTCATGATTGTAGCAAATCCCGCTTGGGTTGTCCCGAGATGATTCCCGAGTGCGATAGCCGCATCGTTGGCGCTATTCATCAGGGCCGCCTTCAGCAGATCCCGAACTGTGATCCGCTCACCGACCTTCAGCCGCTCACCTATGCAATACCCACTTCTCGGACAACCGACCCGCGTCCCCTCGGCATACACCGCCTCCTCACCGATTGTCACGACTTCATCGAGATCTTTCACCGATTCGACGACGATGAGTGCGGTCATCAGTTTCGTCAGTGAGGCGATGGGTCGCTGTTCATCCGCGTCGTCCTCGAAAAGCGTCTCCTGAGAATCCGTATCGATGATAATGGCCGAGTGAGCGGTCGGAACCGCGAATTTCGACGCGGACGGTTTCATTACCGGCTGATACGTCGACGCGAAAGCCCGATTTTCCAAAGCGATCGGCTCCATATCCATGTCCGTCCCGGTCTGGCCGGCGAGGAACGCTTCGGACGGAACGGGGGCGGTCTTCTGCCCGAGCGCCGACTCGTCATGTCTCAACAGGCCGGCAAGAAATACCCGCAGTTCCCCGGCATTCAACCAGAGTACCCCGCACAGAAAAACAGCCGCCAAAATTCTCAGATTCATACACAGTATATGGTCACGCGGAAGGAGAACGGGTCGATGCGTCGGCATCCGCATCCGCGGACGGTTCGGACTGCGCGACAGCCTTCTCCTGTTCAATCAATCGAAGTAGCCGCTCGTCATCTTTCAGGGTCTCGAAATCAGGAAGAGCCTCGATCGAGGATATGCCCAAGGACTGCAGGAACTTGAAAGTCGGCTGATAAAGGTATCCGCGGCTATCCTCGGGATTCCCGATACGTTCAATCAGGTCACGCAAGAGGAGATTCCGAAGTGTGAAATTACAATTGACTCCGCGAATCGCCTCGATATCGGATCGGGCGATCGGCGAGCGATACGCGATAATGGCCAATACTTCCAATGCCGCCCGAGAAAGGGTTTCCTGAAGCGTGGCCTTGGTCATCTGCTCCATGAGAGAAGCGTATGTCCCCTTGGTTGCCAACGCAAGACTCCGGGCGTGCCGTATCAATTGAAGCCCCGAAGCGTCATCATGCTCCAATTTCTCGCGAAGCATCTCGACAAGCTCGGCAAGCTCGGTGGCCGTCAGATCGAGAATCTTTTCCAGACGAGCCAAAGCGACCGGTTCCCCGCTGACGAACAAGGCGGCCTCAAGCGCTCCGATGAGTTGTTTCTTCTCCATAATGCATGAAATATGAGTTGGCTGTAAAAATCCGTTTGCATGCCGTCGGATCATCCACCGCATCACCCCGACCCTTCGGCCTATTCCGGAT
This sequence comes from Patescibacteria group bacterium, assembly GCA_030916545.1. Classification (GTDB taxonomy): domain Bacteria; phylum Patescibacteriota; class Minisyncoccia; order Moranbacterales; family UBA1568; genus JAGOSP01. The sequence goes on from JAUPWI010000042.1 coordinate 2,569, forward strand.
GCGCTCCCTTCGGCACGTCTTCAATCCGACGAAGACGGATACCTGGAGAGAGATGGTCTTGTTCGGCGATTAGGAAACACTGTTTGATCAATTCGAGCAGAGCGAGAAACGAGATGATGATATCGGTCTTGCTCTTCGCGGATCCGGAAAATTCCGCAAATGACGTCTCAAGGCGTTCTGTCACATGATTCTGCAAATGGACGATCCTTTCTTCGAGTGAAACGATCTGCTCGACGATTTTCTCAGGTATTTCCTCGTATGCCGGGATATCTCCCAGAAGCGAACGGAAATGCCGAGCCAGATCATCTGCTGAGAGCCCTTTCGGTGGATAAAAAACGACCTGCGATTCCGGAAAACTTTCTCGGGCGTACGCTTCATTCCGAATCCCGAACCATGTTCCCAGCGTCATCGCCGCATCACGGAACAACCGATACTGGCGCAGTCGCCACTCGAGATCATCCACCGACTCTTCCTCCTCCTCCGTGAAAACCAACACGGGCAAGAGAGCCCGCGACTTGATCAAGAGCAGTCGGGAAGCGACCGAGAGAAATGCGGCAAGATTCTCCAACGTGACATTCCTTTCCGCGGCAAGGTATTCAAGGTACTGGTCGGCGATCTGTGCCAAACTCACCGTCGTAATATCGAGCTTTTCCCGCTCGATAAGTGACAATAGCAGATCCAGCGGCCCCTCGAAATGCTCCAATCGAAAATGATACCCCATAGGGAAACGAAACAATCATCAAGAGAAAAACCCACAAATAAAAGACTCTTCCGTCTGGTAACACAAACCAGTCATCCACTACCATAGCATTTTTCTCGCAGCGAAGAAAGGGAGAGGGTTCTGCATAACTCTACCGGTCTTCAGGCAGAAATCTATTCTCCTGAAACTCATAATCTGTCTCATCCTGATTTTCCCTCCGCTGTTCCATTGGGAAACAAACATATATCTTATAAAACAAAGTCGCCCCAGCACAGATATTCTGCGTGGGGCGATAGCATGCTCACTCATGCAATTGATTGCCTAGGACAACAATGCCAGTCCCAAGCATCTCCCTCCTCTCGAGTCAGCACGAGTTGGTATTCCTGCCCTGTATACGGGTCTTTGATCCTGGTGGCAGGGAATTCGATGATACCAACCGCTGGACATCGCCAGAGCATCCGACTGAGAATCGAATGCCTCCTATGAAGGCAATATTCCTCCCAAAGCGCCGACATATGACGCATACCCAGACGTTTGTCAGGGCGCCTCAAATGGCGCAAGGTAACTTTTTTCAGGCGTCTGGCAACCCGTTTTTCACGAGCGGGCCACCCGTCTGGCAGAAAGAGGCTTTCGTCGAAATCTTTCGGGACCGACAATCCCTTCTTCGCGCACATGATTGACTCCTATTATCAGTGGCCTAGCGCTCAAAGCAAGTGAGTATGCCACGATACCGAATCACTGAAATCTGACTGTCCTCAAGCTATACTGAGGAGAAACTTAGAGCCAATTTTCGGAAACTCTGTATCGAAACCTACATCACACCACCCAATAAATGATCGTTCATTTTAAATTTATATTATACTCCTTTTTATATTAATTGTCAATAGCTCATTCTCCATTCTCTCAAACGGAGCGCGTTTTCAGTTTGTGCACTCTCTCGAATTCGCTCTCCGTGTCCGTCAACGCAAAAATATGAAATAAAGCGAAAAAGAGTACGACCACTACCGCGCAAAATACCGAGGGCAGACCAAAGAAAGCCAAGAGCCCGACAGAAATCACTGCACCAAGCATATTAGCGGCTGGGCGAGCCATACGGAAAAAAGCGATGATCTGCGTATCATCACCGTCGATCTGCTTGTAAAAATATGAATCGCGCAATACTTCGATCGCCGCCACCCCGATGCGTGAAACGAAAAGTATGCCGGCCCAGACCAGGAGCACCTTGCCCGTATACAGTATGACGCCGATAGTCGCCGCGATAGTCAGGAGGAAGGAGAGAGCGAGCATTTCCTTCTCTCCGAAGCGCTTGTCGGCCAAGACCCCGACCGGATACTGGAGAAAGACGAACGGGAGAAGCATGATCGTGAATATGAGGCCAATCTCGTTCCAAGAAAATCCGATATTCTGGAGATGCAATGCCATGTAAATAATCATAATGGAATAGAAGAACTCGAGCGCGAACGATACGGCGAAAATATGCCGGAGAGACGACCGTTCCATCACCTCGTGGAGGGTCTGCGAGAAACGCATCTCCGGATGATGTATCGCCCGATGTTCGGTTCGAAACAAGAGCACCGTCATCAGCAACGCGAACGCGTAGCCGATGAATACGATGATGAAGATCGCCGGATATCCGAGACGGGAAAGAATCTGTGTCGAAAGGTATGGCGCCAAGAGAAAACCGATATTCATGACCATGAGGTGGAAACCGCGAATCCTGCCGGACAGCTTGTCCTCCGAGTAATTTTCGAGCAGGATATCCAGCGCCACCCAGACGGTGTTGGAAAACGCGAGATACAGGATACCGAAAAACAATCCGGCGATACCCGCCGAAACGCTCGGCAGCACGCCGATCGCCAGGAGGGCCAGTCCGAGACAGAACACGAGATAACGCACTCTTCCGATCCGATGGATGAAGGCGTCAAGCGACAGCAACAGTCCGAGGTGGATACCGAAGACGATGAAATACACGACACCCACCAACTGCTCCCCGACGATACCGGCGAAATAACTCGAAAGCGTATAAATCACGAAAGCATCGATGAAACCCACCAAAAAAGAGAGCGCGGAGATGCTCGTGGTTTTTTTCTGGCTGTATTGCTCTTCGTGTTCGGAAACAGTGACCATGTTTTTTTTCATTGTACCGTGAGAATCCGATTTTTCACAAGGACACCCTGTCATTTCAGGCATCCCTGTTTCAATCCGCGAGCCTCCGCTTCGCCCGCATCCTTGAAGCAGAGCTTATTCTCCGGCTTGATACGCTTCACCACCGCGCACGTCGCGGCATGAAACAGCGTGGAGTTCCGACTCGCGATAAACGCGCAGTTTTCCTGGGACGGGCCGGCCGAGCCGCCGAGCGATTGCCCGATACGCTGACTGCCTGTTTCCGTCACGGGAGCGGATTCCCGTGTCTCAGTACTCATCACGACTTCTTCTGGAGCGAGCTCGATACGAAGCGGGTCCTGCTGTTTCGACATTCCCTGAATGAACCCCGCTTCAAAGCCCAAAGCTCCGACCGCGAGCACCCCGAAAAAAAGCACCAGGGAATCACGGTGCTTTCGCCACCACTTCCCCGAATTCCGGACCAATCGAGTCGGAAAGGAATCTTGCCCCATACGCGAACCGGATATTGACAGTCTCGTAAAGCATGTTATACTCTTCCAGTATACCGCACAGGTGATAAATACGTAATATCTGAAACTATGGCACACAGAAAAGCCGGTGGTTCAACTGACCTTGGTCGTGATTCGATTTCCAAGCGTCTCGGCGTCAAGATTTTCGGCGATCAGCGGGCGGAAACCGGCAATATCATCCTTCGTCAGCGTGGCACCAAATTCCACCCAGGCAATGGCGTGGCACGCGCCTGTGATGACACTCTCTTCGCCATGATTTCAGGCAAGGTGCATTTCCAGGTCAAAAAGGTGACCAGTTTCACCGGCCGCCTCGTCAAGCGCACTTTCGTCCACGTTATCGCGGAGAACGGCAAATAACTTGTTCTCTCCGATGCGCGATGAGACGCATAAAAACCCCGGTCCTTTGGCCGGGGTTTTCTGTTTCTTCGCTCTTCAGAAGAGATGGTAACGGTCAGGATATCGGCTTGACGCCAATGGTAAGCAGAGGCTTCCCTCCCGACGTCTGAGTGAATTTGACATAACACCAGACGCTCATCGCTTCCAATCGAACCGCACATAGAGTCTTGTCGGCATCGTGCGACGAAACGCGTAATCCGCGTACAAACGAGTTTCGATTCTGCAAGTTCTGCTCTCGCTCCTGTTCCTCCTGTTCGTCGCCCCCGCTGACATCCGTCCCAAAAATCCTCAGCACAGTCAGGGCGGATATCCACGAGCCGACCTGTATCAATATCGGCTGTCTGTCCGTTCCGATCTTCGTCTCATATCGCACTGGCCGATACAGCCTTACAGATTCGCACAGAGCCTGGTAGAAATCAGATTGATTAAGCACTTCTTCCAGTATACCTCTGACGCGACGGCAAGCATCGGTCTGTTCGACAGGTATTGTCCGTTTCTGATGCTGTGACATTCCGTCCTCCTACTCATGACTATATTGGTAAAAAACTTCCCACCCCGAATATTCAGAGCTAATCTCTTATAACACAAAAAATAACAAGCGTCAAACCTCATCCGAGAATTCCGATGAAACCAAAAATCCCGCCAAAACGACGGGATCTTTTTTATCCGTGACAGTACCGATTAGCCCCCCTCCTAAGAATCTTCCGGTGGTCGCACCTGGACTCGAACCAGGGACCTCTGCAATGTGAATGCAGCGTTCTAACCAACTGAACTATGCGACCGTACATCTCATTTCCAACGTTCGTATTGTAGGCAAAAGGAAGGGCTTTGTCTAGAGCGGAGCGAGTATCCTGAGCGCCTCGAGCGCGTACTGCCGCACCCGCTCCTCAAGGTCCTCGTGGCATTCAATCTCCTCCCGGGTCAACCAACGACACCCACCACTCTTTTCTCTCCCCTCTGGCTCAATGATTTCTGTTGTTTCCGCAGTCGCGAAATACACATGATCCTCATGGCGGTGTTCCGGCGAGATAAAATGAATATTCATCCCGATCGGCGGCAGGATATCCGCATATCCTTCATGCTGATACATAAAACGCTGATTCCCGTCCCACAAGCGAATCCTCAGCCCGACTTCTTCCCAGGCCTCGGCCACGGCCGCTTCGGGCGCCGTCTGGGTATTCTCGATATGTCCTCCCGGCGGGAGCCAGATACCATGCTTCTCATGCAGCCGCAAGAGTACCCGTCGGCTCGGCACATGCACGATGAACACGCTTGCGGTCCGGTCGATCTCCCCCGGTTTGGTATGGATATGCGGCATATCATTTTTTCTTATTCTTTTTGGTTTCGGAACCGGAAGTGATTCGGCGGTGATGCGAATGAGCTCCGCGAGCCGCTCCCTATCCTCGATCAGATCCTCGTCGATATGCATCGATGGCCGAGCGCCCGGATACGCAATCCCTTCGACATATCGCTCACCGACGAATGCCTTGCCCGCCTCGGTGATCTTCACGAAGAGCTCATCATCGCAGACCAGAGCCACGACCTTGTCCCCGCAGTACAATGCATATTCGCCGAACATCTTGCGCGAACGTATTCCCGGAATTAAAGCAAGCTGATCCTCGATATATTCGATGGTTGAGACCTTGGTTGCCATACGAAAACATTTCAGATAACTCATCAATTCAGGGTACGTTTTGGTGTATCGCCTGAGCCATGCTGATCTCGTAATGTTTGTATCCCCTGATAGATCTTTGCCGAAGCGATATAAGCGCTCCGCAAATAATCCACCTGGCTTTCAATCTGACCGACTATATTTCGTGCTTCGGCATTTTCTCCGTCCGTTCCAAGTTTCGCCAATACACCTCTCATTTCTGCCAAATCAGTTTCCGCATCTTGTAAAGCAACTTCTAGATCCTGCATCCTCGTATACGCAGCCTCCGACTTATTTCTCAACAAGACTTCCCCTGGCGAAAGAGTCTCTGCTGTCATTTGTGGGTTTTCGTATAACATAGACCACCGGTATATATGCGATTTACAACACTAGTATACACCAAAGAATTCTTTTGTAACTCACTATTTCGGCAACTTGAGCACATTGACCACAAGACCGTTGATAACGAAATCATCCTCATCAGTGAGAAAAATCGGCTGATGCCGCTTGTCGGTCGATTCCGGAATAAGCGCA
>JAUPWI010000005.1 GCA_030916545.1 Patescibacteria group bacterium
CCCGAGGATTCAGTCCGGAAATCTTCGCTGCCATCAGAGCGACATTCGACGTATATTCTCCGAATGCCGCTTCTTCCGGCCGATCGACCTGGAAGGTAGGCAGCACGAAATCCGCCAACAGACCCTGCTGCTGGGCGGACTCCACGGACTCCCTGATTATGGCAGTGAGATGGGCTTTCATACCCCTATCGTAGCGTACTCGAGCCGAAAAGCAAACTTTTTTCTGGAATTAAATAAATGCGCTTGAAAACGCACCCTCTCAAATATACGTATATACGAACCACAAAGAGTATTTGCACCCGTGTTCACTTCGTTTCATGACGTACCATGAGACTTCTCTTTAATCAATGCATTAATATCTATCTTTCGTCCGAGCAGAGCAAATGATTCGGTAAGTTTCCGGAAAGTATTGACGATATCCGGATGTATCACTTCAAGCATATGTTTTTCTTTCCAGTGAATAACCAGGAGAGATCGCCGGAAAACAAATACATCGACCTCTAGTTTTAGGTATTCTTCTGGCACAATCGTGATGGCAGCAGCACGGCCAACATAACTTTCTTCCCACTCAGAACCATACTGTTTACCAAATTCTACAAAGTTCTTACCAAGCACTGCCTCAACAATAATTCCTTTTTCTCTAATGATTGTATTGAGAGCGATAACGCGTTCCATGCCCAGTGCCTCCATGCATTCCTTAGCCGAATGAGTCGACTGAAAGCCAACAAGACGTTCCCCTGGATGTACCTCAAAGAGATTCCTAAGTGTAACAAATAATTTTTCTGCGCCTTCATACGTCTCGATGAACAATTTCCTTTCACTCAATTCTCCAGAGCTGATTAAGGCGTCAAATGTCATTTGAAGAAGACTCCCTGTCTGACTTGTTTCAATACGCATCCAATGATAGCGCTTTCCTACTAAAACTGTTTTCGCCAAATTTCTTTTCTTGAGAGATTTCAGTGTCTGAAAAACCGTCATGCGCGGCAGTCTCGCTAATCTAGTTATGTCTGCTACAGAAAGCGGCATCTGCTTAAGTATCAAAAGCACGCCCTCCTCCGACTTCCTGAGATTGAGTAGACGTGCCGATTTTGTAGTTTCCTTCATACGAATATCATACATATTGACGTAAAATACGTCAATTATAATAACTAAATATTCCTTATTAGAGCTAAAAATATACATTGTCTTTCAATTCAGTGAAATATAAGACTCAAAAGAGTATACTAGATTTTCAAATTGGTGAAGCGATAATGCTACACGATTTGAATCGGTTCCTTAACAATACTCCTCATTTGGTTGACGGAAACAGCAGAGAAAGTACTAGCTCTGTTCTCTCCATCAACCAGTAGGGGTAAAAAAATGACACACATTGAACAATGGCTCCAAGGACAACTTCGTATCGTACAGCCAACGCGGGTCGATGCAGTCCCAGTTGCGGAATGCAACCTGACTTGCGAACACTGCTTTTGGCCACACGGAATAAGAAGTCCAAAAGACGGCAACGTCTGGAATCGTCATGCGGATCAAATCGCGAAGTGGGGAGTACCGGTGGTTTATGCCGGACGCACACTGACAAAACGAGGAGAGCGATTTATCGAAGCATGTCTTTCGAGGGATATTCCGATAGGGATCGTTGATAATGGATATACCCTACTGCGCAGGGAAGACCTGTTGCCGCGGTATACGCACATCAATATCTCCCTTGATGGGGCTCCCGAAGCACATGATCGTCAACGCCAGAAAGCTGGCTCGTTCGATACAGCCTGGAACACGATCTTGGCCCTCAAGGCAAAAGGATATGACCCAATCGTGTCGTCTGCTTTCAGTCCGTGGTCTTTTGAAGGTTGGGACGAACTCGAGATGCGCTTACGGGACCATGACGTTCCGATGAGTGTCACACTCGTACTCGCGTTTCCCGAAACCGCCAAGCGAGGTACGGTCACCTTTGTCGACAAGAAGTCGGTAAGAAAAGGATTTGAGACGTTGCTTTCAGGAATACCAAAACTGATCCATCTCTATGGCCGTGAGTTTGTCATTATATTGAAAGATCTCCTCAAGGAGTTGGCTTGGAAGCCAAGCGGTACAGGAGACAGTCTTGTGGCAGACACCCCGAACGGGAGTAAAATGGTCTACTATCCCGACAGCGTCATCACATTAGCTAATGTGATACTTCTGTGGGACGGTGAATTTTATCTCGCATGGGGCAAAGAGCGCCTCAGGCTCACAGATTATTCGCTAGAGCACGGAGAACAAGTGAATGCCCTAAACAAGCAAGAGCTTGAACTCTGGGGCTCAATACTCCCCTAAAGTATCTTCGGTCGCACCCATAAGAGCGAGAAAGGAGGTGATTATAATGGCTAACCAGTTGGATGATGTCGTTGAAGCTGGCTCCAAGGGCATGGAACCACCGCGTCCGCGGTAGGCAATGCGGCCACTGCTTACTTCGGGTAAGCGACGCTGTCCGGGCAGCGTGGCAACAGAAACTGGTAAAACCAGTCCCACTTTTTGAGAAGTTGTGCTCTGCAACTTCTCTTTTTTGTATACGTTTTTTAAACGATTCGTGTAAGTCTTCCTCACTACTCCGCGCGGATCTCGAATGAGTACATGCCCATGCTGCACGCGCCTTGGAGGATACCTGGTTTCAAAACACCGAGATCGACTTCGGTCACCCCGAATGGCGAAAGGGATTGACTCACGTTCAGACTCGGGATGCGCACCTGAGAAGAACAATCGAATGTCCCTTCCGTCCGGAGACGGAGTACGGTCGGTATTCCGGCCTTCGCCACACTCACCCGAGGCGAATATCCTCCCTTTGCTCGGATTTCAATGTATTGCCTACCTTCGCTTTCAGTCACGTTGTCCGCCAGCCCTTCTTCGCGAGAACCAGTCTGGGTCCCGGACGGAAAAAACAGCTGGATGGACAGGTACCCGCCGACAAGGAGCGCGACGGACGCGATGATCCAAAAAACTATTTTCATACGACATGATTTTAAGAAATGAAAAAAACCTTAAACGCTCGTATTTCACATACTCAACACCGGGGGAAGAGCTCCGATCGCGACCAGGCTCCCGTACAAGGTGAGCAACGCGAAAGCGATCACGATCAGCCCGACCGTCTTGAAGAAAACCCCCGTGTACGCGCTCGAACGGATGCCCAACGGGCCGAAGCTCAGAAGCGCGAGCACCGGCAATGTTCCCAAGGCAAAAGCGGTCATTGTCAGGGCTCCGACCAGGAAACTTCCGGCCGACAACGTGTATACCTGCATCGATTGGGTGAACCCGCAAGGCAAGAAAAAGGTGACCGCTCCGAGAAGAAACGGGGTGAAACGATGATTCATATCCTTCAACCGATAGGCGAATTCCCCGATGCGCTTCGGCATTCCGAACTGGACTCTTTTGGTCCAGAAAAAAATATCAAGCAAATTGAGACCAAGAAAGAGCATGACCACGCCTGTAAGCGCGCTCAAGATGAAAGTTCCGGTCACGCTCAGGGTGAAATGTGAACCGAGCGCGCCGATCATCCCTCCCAGAAAGAAGAAAGCGATTAATCGCCCCACATGGAAGAGAAGCTGCGGCTTGATGTCATCTCCCTGCTTCGCGAAGCTCGCCGAAACCGACAGGACGAGACCTCCGACCACCGCGAGACATGAGGAGAGCGAAGCGACGATTCCGATGAAGAAGGCAGTCCCATAGGAAACTTCCTGCGTAGTATCCAGCAACTCCATCAGGCCGTTCTTCTGAAGCAGGACGAAAAATCCGATCAGAAGCAGTGCGAGCGGGAGTGCCACACGAAAATCAGAGAAATCACGTTTCTCATCCGGCTGATCGATTGAGAGATGGTATCCGTGCTTTTCCAGAAGCTGATTCAGTTCCGAGACGAGCGTCGCTTGGGACATCGATCCGAAATCACCCCGTACCGTTACCCGTCGTGCCCCGAGATCCGATTTCGCCGAGACGACTTTCGGATGCTCGCGAAGCTCACCTTCCGTAAGGAGGATACAGGCCTTGCAGTGCATGCCTGTCACGTGAAAGACATAGGTCTTGAGATCCATTTCCATATGTTTACAGTTTCTTACTTCTGAGACGGAGAGCGTTTCCGACGACGGTCACGCTTGAAAATGCCATCGCCAGACCCGCAAAAGCCGGACTCAACAACCATCCGAAAACAGGATAGAACATTCCGCCCGCGAGCGGTATCCCGATCACATTGAATACGAATGCGAAGAAAAGATTCTGCCTGATACCAGCAAGCGTCATCCGGGACAGACGGATCGCCTTCACGAGTTTCCCGATGTCTCCGTGAAGCAGGGTGATACCGGCCGATTCGATCGCCGCATCGGTACCGGTGGCCATCGCGATACCGATATTCGCCTGAGCAAGAGCCGGAGCATCATTGATGCCATCTCCCACCATGGCGACGATATTCCCCTCCTCCTGCAATCGCTTGATCGTCGTGAACTTATCATCCGGCGATGCTTCCGCGATGACCTCCCGGATTCCGACCTGTTTTCCGACGGAAGATGCTACCGACTTCCGATCTCCGGTCAGCATGATCACCCTCAGGCCGAGCTTCTGCAATTCGGTCACCGCCTGATGCGCTTCCGGCTTCACCGCATCCGCGATGAAGAAAATTCCGAGTATTTCCCGTTCCGAACAGAGGACCAGAGCGGTCTTCCCTTTGTTCGCTTCCCGATCAGGGTCCAGCACGGACTCATTCACAGACAAACCTCTCTCTTGTGCCCATCGGAAACTTCCGAGAAAATAGGTTTTCCCTCCGATGACCCCCCGGACACCTTTTCCTCGCTCTGCCTGAAAATCGCTCACCGACGGAACGACAATCTGTTTCCCTTCGGAAAATTTCACGAAGGCCTGCGCCAAAGGATGTTCGGAACGGTTCTCGATCGCGGTCGCGAGAGCGAGAATCTCCCGTTCTTCATATCCGGACGAAGGATGAATGGACATCAGTTCCGGCTCTCCCTTCGTCAGCGTCCCCGTCTTATCCATGACGATGACCTGCGCTCGGGACAGTCCCTCGAGTGTCGCCGCATCCCTCACCAGTATCCCCTTCTCCGCCCCCTTGCCGACTCCGACGATAATCGCTGTCGGTGTGGCCAATCCGAGCGCGCACGGACAGGCGATGACGAGTATTCCGACAAAAGCCAGAAGCGCAAACGAAAGAGCCTGGGAAAAACCGTATACGGGAGTACCAAGAATGAGCCAACCAAGGAACGCCGCTCCAGAAAGTCCCAAGACGACCGGAACGAAAATGGCCGAAATACGATCAGCCAATGTCTGTATCGGCGCACGGCTCCCCTGTGCTTCCTCAACCATCCGGATGATGCGGGCAAGGAGGGTGGATTGTCCTACCGCCGTCACCCGGAACACGAACGTACCGGTCGTATTCAGTGTCCCGGCCCGGACCGGATCATCGGCTTTCTTTTCGACCGGCATCGATTCGCCCGAAAGCATCGACTCATCGATGAAAGAATTCCCGTCGACGATGATACCGTCGACCGGAATCCTCCCAGCCGGCTTGACCCTGACCAGATCGTCAGGCATGACCGATCCGATAGGTACCTCCATCTCCTCATCGCCACGGACCACGAGAGCGGTCTTGGCCTGAAGATGGAGCAGCCGGGCGATCGCATCGCCGGTTTTCGTCTTGGCGCGCGCTTCAAGATATTTCCCGAACGTGACGAAACCGATCACGACGATGACGACGTCGAAATACGTTTCCTCGGGAAAACGGAAGTACGCGCGAAAGGAGGGAATCAGGACGATGAGAGAACTGTACAGATAGGCGACCGACGTACCAATACCGATCAGAGTATGCATGTCCGCCGTTCCGAATCGGATGAAACGAAGCAGGCCCGAAAGGAACGGCTTCCCGATCCAAAACAGCACCATGGTCGCCACGGCAAAGGAAAAAATATTCCAGAATTCCATCGGAAACGGGAAATTCGGGATGAAAGAATACCTCCGAGCGGTTATTTCCCAGAGCATCAGGACGAAAAACGTGACCGCCAACGGAAGGACGAAATACGTCTTTTCCCGCTCGGATGCCGAGGAGTCCTCTTCTTCCCGTGCCGGCGATTGCCGATCCGTCTCGGCTTCCGACACCAATGCATACCCGAGAGGTTCCAGAACCTGATTCATTTTCTCCTGCGTGATCCGATCGGACTCGAAGGTGACTTTCGCCTGTTCGGTCGCCACATTCACATCGGCATCGACGATCCCATCGAGCTTCTTCAGATGCTTCATAATGAGAGCGGAACAGCTCGCGCAATGCATTCCCTTGACGGAAAATTTCTGAGTGATCATACGCTTCAGAGGTTATACCACCCGCTCCGCCAGTCCTGAAGCATGACGATTCCTCCGGTGAGGAATGCCTCCACGGCGTCCGCGTTGTCGAGCACGGCGTTCCGACTCGACTTGAGTCGGATTTCCTTTGTCATGAGTATGCCGCTTTCATGATGGGCGATCATCGCATTCAGGAAACGCAAATCGAAAGTCGCATCATAACTCCCGAGCTTCGCCACGAGCGGATCAACGACGGGACGCCGATCGCCATACCAGTCACGCTTCCATTCAGAAAGCTCCTCAATCAGCTTCGGTTCGCTCGCCTGTATCTCCCGAGCGAGATTCCGTATCTCTTCCCGCTCACTCCGTTCCGCCTGTTCAGCGAGCAGTATCGCCCCCCGGTGATGCGCGATCATCGCATCGACATACCGAAGATCAAGCGTCCGGTCAGGACGACCGAAATCCATACGGCTCTTGTCGTACATGGCATACTCCGGAGTCAGCACATATCCGAACCCGAACCCGACGAGAGCAGTTATCAGGGCCAGTGATGCTGCGAAGTAGACTGAGATCTTTTGCATAAGCGGATGATCACTTAATAAATATGAGGGTCACTATTTTCGCTTCAACCGGTACACTTTCAGTATCTCCGCCTGAGCCTGTTCTTCCTGTCCGTTCTTCATCTGACGGATGAGACAACTCCCGAGATGTGATTCCATGAGTTTGTCCTCGATATTGGTCAACCCCTGCTTCACGGCGGAAGTCTGGGTGATGATATCGATACAGTAGACATCCTTCTCCAACATCTCCTGCAATCCCCGCACCTGGCCCTCGATGATCTTCAACCGACGGATCAGTTTCTTTTTCTCAACATTCATAATGTTCATTATCCGCATTACTCCGATTACACTCATCATCATAATACCCCCCCTAGGGTATGTCAACATGGGTAGAAATACAAAAACGAAGCCCATCTTTCCGCTTCGTTTCCTTCTCCTGTTTTTCAGTGAACGGTCATTTTTCGTATCTGCGCATCTCCCTGCTTCCGCTTGATATTCGGCTTATAGGCACACACGATCTCGATACCCCCATCCGATGCGGGAGCGACCTCGATCGAACCGATCCGGTGCCGGTGCTCGGGATTCTTGTCGCTCGATATGCCGGCGTCGATATTCACCATGGAGACGCCCGGAATGTGCTGTTCAAACTTCTGCCCGCCTTCTTTCTGTATCTTGTGACCATGAACCACCGTTGTTACTCCCATCTCATTCAGATACCGACCGATCAGAGAACCGTATTTCTGGTAGTACGCTTCCGCCGACAATCCCAGAAGCGCATGCTAGACCCCGCCGTCATCGCATTCTCGAAACACCGATTTGCTTCGTTCGGGTGACTGCCGCATCGTCGAAACGGCTTCATGGAAACGTCGGTTAATGTCCCAGATATCCGGATCACCACCCTGCATCCGGTACTGGCGCCAAAGTCCCTGCACCAATCCGAGCGAAGGATACCGGTGCAGATAAAGAACTGGTCCTCTTTTACAGACAATATCCATCGATCCAAGAAATTCAATCTTCCCGTCTTTCAACCCGACCTTCTCCCCATCCGCTGCCCGAGATAGCACATCGATCTCATGATTCCCGGCAAGCATCGTTACAGAACAGCCCGGAGGGGCCGTCTTCCGGAGATGCGCGAAATACCTGAGTACTTCCGGGTTCGGCTCCTGCTTATTGATGCTGTCTCCCGTGATAATCAGGTTTACCGGGTGCCGCCACTCCCCATCATGATGAACGATGCCTTGCTGCTCGAGACTCGCCTGAGCCGCGACCAAATCATTATGGATATCCGACAGGCAGACTACACGCTCAACCTGAGGTTCGCGCTCATACCGGACCCGCTCAACCGGCAGCGGATGCGGTTTTCGGGACGATTCAACCGGTTGGAATCTTTCAAAAGGCGACATATGGTCCGATATCCGATACGAAATCAAAGTATGCCCTCCTCATCTTCACTCCGAATACGATAGAGAGATGTACCGAGAAAAAACAGCGCGCCAAAAACGAACAGGGTTCCGATCATACCGGCGAGCGATGTCGCGAGAGCGGCATCGTCGACTCCAGGCATCTGATAATCCGTGAGTATTCCTTCAGCTGGCTGCGCGGAGAACATCAAAAACCCTTGCGCTTCGGCGACCCGCTCCAGTCCGTCCGGCGATGAAGACGCGAGAAGTGATACATATCCACCGACGACGAAAGCAGCCGCCAGAACCATGGCCCATCTATTCCTTCGCATATATTTTTTCTTCCCTCAGAGTTTCCAGTGGGAATTTCTTCCGATACAAGAGAGCCAGCACCGCGACCGTGATCGCTCCCTCGGCGAGGCCGATCAGGATATACGTGAGCGTCATCGCCTGGAGCGCCGTCAAAAACGGCTTCATTCCGGACCAGGCGATCTCGAATGAAGCCGCGATCGCCGCAAACACGACCGAAAGCCAGGCTGCCACGAATGCGCTCAACCAGAAATTCATTCCAACTTTCCTCGAGTCCCTCGTAAGGAATCTGAAATACGAATATCCGCCGATTGCGCCGACAATCCCCATATTGAAGATATTCGCCCCAAGGGCGAGTATCCCTCCATCCGCAAAAATCAGCGCCTGCACCACAAGTATGGCCGTCATTGCCAGAAGAGCCTCGAGAGGGCCGAGAATGAGCGCAGCGAGCGTTCCTCCGAGCAGGTGTCCGGAGATTCCCTCGCCGATCGGGAAGTTCACCATCTGAGCGGAAAAAACCAGCGCTCCGACCGCGGCCATCCGCCATACCTTTTCCTGTCCGAGCTTTGAAAGTCGATTCTGCAGATTCATACTCCGACTAGCGCCCGTATCCGGAAATGTCGCCAGACGCGCTTTCAATACCGGGATCTTCCGCATGAACGCGCTCCGGACCTTCTGTACTGCCAAGCCGACCGCAAGTGCCGCGATCCCCGCGAAACCAGCGGCTGTTCCGCTACTTAAAAACTCATCCGGAAGGTGCATACGCCTTTCAAAAAAATTATCTGGATATCTCTCAGTTCATGCCTGTTTTTCTGATTTTTTCCCCAATGGGAGGTGCAGAGTGAAATGCGATCCAACTCCTTCGATACTCTCAACCGTAATCGTACCGTTCATCCTGCGTGCCAACTCAAACGTAATCCACAGCCCGAGACCGGTCCCAGTAATCTTTTGAGTATCCTTATTCTGGATACGTGAGAATTTCTGAAAGAGCCGCTTCTGATCCTCAGCCGATATGCCGAACCCCGTATCGGCGACCGTGACCAAGTATCTATCTCCCTTGACCTGTCCGCTCACATCTACCGATCCCTCGGCAGTATACTTGATAGCATTCCCGATGAGATTGATGAGGATCTCCTTCATCCGTTCCGCATCCGCGTACACCGTAGCAGCCTCGACATCAAGCAATGTCAAATTCAATCCTTTCTGTATCGCCTGGGAACGAAGTTCCTCGACCGATTGCGGAATGAGCGATTGTGGATCGACATTCGTCAATGTCAGAGGAATCCGGTTTCCCTCGAGACGGGACACTTCAAGCATATCGCTTACCAGGGCATTGAGCCGGTCGACCGAATGAGCGATGTTCTCAAGATAGTGCTTCGCCTCATCATCAAAATCGATATGTTTATCTTCAAGCAACTCGAGGTATCCACGGATGGCCGCCAACGGAGAACGCAACTCGTGGCTCGCCATCGACACGAGATTATCCTTCATCTCGTCCACCTCTTTCAACTTGTTCAGCGTAAGTACGTATCCGAAAAGACGGGCCTGATTGGAGACCAGAAGCAGAACGACGATCACGGTCGCGATCAACACGAGATAGGACCGGTTCACGGTTCTCTCAATCAACGCGTCCGAATCGCGCAAGGAGAACGTCATGGCGATCAATCCGGATCGATTGCCATCCGGATCGACCAATTGACGGGTAATGCGCCAAAAACGACCGCTCGAGCCGCTATCAAGCAGCGCTATTCCTTCAGACCTGTTCCAGGACAGTATGTACTGGATATTGTCCGTAACCTGATCGATTGTCTCAGGTTCGCTCGATGCGACGACACGGAAACGACTCCCCTCATTTTCCGATTCGAGAATGGCAAGGGAAAGCACCTCATCGTTATCTGCGATGATCCCATCAATAGTCGCCTGCAGAAACACCTTATCACCTGTCTTTCCGGAGATAAGGCTATTGATAATCTTTTCAGCCAACACCGCCTTGCGTTGAGTGATGCGATCGATATCCCGTTCCATCCCTGAAATCAGGCTATAGGTATTGAAGAAGAAAGCTGCAGGAACAAACACGAGCAATACGAAAGAATAGAGAATACGAGGATTCTCCCGCACGAAATCGACACCGCTCAACAGAAGATTTTTCATAGTTCTCTCCGCCACACCAGAATTCCTAGAGCGTCGTTTCTCCGGAAACATCAGTACCGCGCTTATGCTTGATAAAACCGATAGTCGCAAGTCCCACCGCTACGGCCGCGGCGATGAGAGACACCAGCAACAACAGGTCCCTCTTCGCATTGCTCTGAGTCACCGGAAGAGTATCTGCTACTGTTGCCGCTTCGACCTCAGGAATGACCGTAACCGCCTGTGCCGTCTTGACGAAAGCGATCGGCTCGCTCTTGGCTGTTATCTTCCCTGTATTGTCGGTGACCGCCACATAGGCTTCGTGATTCCCATCCTCGAGATTCTTATCCAGCTCATAAGTCCAGTTTCCCTCGCTGTCGGTCTTGACGGTCAGGACAATCGGATCGCTGTAGATATATATGGTCACGAAACTATTCGGGAGTCCCCTCCCCTCCAAACGAAGCTTCTGTTCTCCATTCTCAGACGGTTTCACACTCACGTTCCGGATCGCATAATTCTGCTTGATTTCTCCGTTCGTCTTCGGACTCTCGAATACGATCCGATCACTCTGGTCCCCCGGAGAATACTTCACTGGATCAAATCCGCTCTTCACTTCGTCTCCGTCGATGAATCCATCAAGATCGCTGTCAGCAGCCTGAGGATCGCTACCATAACGGACTTCGTCAATATCACTCAGACCGTCTTTATCGCTATCACGTTCAGGAAAACACTTTTCCGGTTGGGTCTGACAATAATCGAAGATGCGCTTCCTCTGCTGATCCGGATTCCCATCGGAAGTATTCACCGCCTCATCTTTCGGTATTTGAAACTCCTCCTCCATTTTTTGCATCATGATAAGCTTTTGAGTCCTGTTCATTTCAAACGGGATGAATCCGTCATCTGAAGAAGTCCCCTCGACTGTTCCTGCGTCCTGATTCGCTATAACGATTTTTCGTTGCCCACTGCCATATTCTCCGTAGATGTTTTTTACCTTGACTCTGAGATAAAACTCCCCGTTTGGAAACTCTTTCGACGAAAATCTGAGATTCCAACCGGTACTAGAAACCTGCGACCCCTTCCCGATATACTTATACGTATTCGATCCGATTGGCACCAGATAGTATTCCACATTCTGTGCGCCCCGCACATCACCCTTGATCTCAAATGTGTCACGGAAGACCGTTCCTTCGCCGACATTGAGAAAAGAGAAGGCTGGAGTGACAATACCCGTGCCCGAAACTCCTGTCTCTGTCTGTGAATTTAGAGTACTTGTCTCCTGGGTCACCGTGCCCGTGGACGCGACTGCAGTATCGTAAATGCAACTCTGTTCAAATGCGGGCTGCGTATACTCCACGCAATCGGATGGGGACTTTGACACCAATGATCGTGTCCGTTTGCCGGTCGATTGGCACGCCCCCCAACCGGAATAAGC
>JAUPWI010000043.1 GCA_030916545.1 Patescibacteria group bacterium
AAGCGGGCCGAACAGCATCGGAGACACGTGCCGGAAGAAACCGTAGAAGGCCACTGCGAGCGCCCCGAGCGCGACTATCATGAGACCAAGATGCGACTCGGCACCGGCGGACAGGATCAGGAATTTCGAAAAGAACATGCCGAAAGGTGGCAAGCCCGAAATCGCAAGAAATCCAGCGAGAAAAAGCGCTCCCGTGATCGGCAAAGCCCGCATCACCCCCGAGACATTTTCAAATTTGGTCGACCCGAAACGGAGCAGGATATTGCCCGACGCGAGAAAGAGCAGTACCTTCGAGAGTGAATGGTAGAGCATATGGAACAAAGCCGCCACAACCCCCACCCCCCCAAGCCCGAGACCGAGCGCGATGACGCCCATATGTTCGATGCTCGAATACGCCAACAAACGTTTGTAACTCCGCTGAGTGAAGATAATGAGCGCAGCCACGATGATCGAAGCCAAGCCGAAATACAGAAGCAGCATCGAGGAGAATTCACTGCCGATCGAGAGGTCCGTCAGACCCTTGAAACGGAGTACGGACACGAGCGCAACATTGAGCAAGACACCGGACAGAAGAGCAGAGATCGGTGAGGGAGCCTTGCCGTGGGCATCCGGGAGCCAGGTATGCATCGGTACCAGACCGACTTTGGTCCCGTATCCCACCAGGACGAACAGGAAGGCGACTTTCACCACTACCGGATGAAATGCTGGAGCGGCGGCGCGAAGGTCGGCCCAGGTCATGATGCTTCCTTCGACCACCTCCTGTGGCAATGCCAAGAAAAGGAGTGTTCCGAGAAAACCGATGAGAAGTCCAAGCGAGTTGATGATGAGATATTTCCACGCGGCTTCAGTGGCGGTCGGCTTATTGTAAAAACTGATGAGGAAGGCTGTCGACAAGGTCGTCGCTTCGATGGCGATCCACATCAGCACCGGATTGGCGGCATTGGCTGCCACGAGCATGGCAAAGAGAAACAACTCGAAGAGAACGAAAAACTGCTTGACACGACGCGGGCCGACGATGCCCTTCTTGACCTCCTGACGCAGGTATCCGATCGCGTAGAAAGCTACCGTGCATCCGACACCCGAGATGATGAGCGAGAGCAGAAGGGAAAGCGCATCCAGCGCGAGATACGATCCGACCACGAAAGTGGCCCCGGATTCGAAAGTCATGAGGATATTCACGCACAAGGCGGCACCGATGAGAGCGGCGATCCGTACGGTCCGTTCGATTAAGCGGGTCTCTCCAGGTTTCAGCGACAGAATAAAAAGCGCGGCGAGAAACGGCGTAGCGATAAGATAGGCGAGCAGCATAGGAAAACCGTTATTCAGTAAGACGCTTCATGTCGGCGGTCGACAAAGTTCCGAATTGGCGATAGATCATACCGAGGAAGAATGAGGCGATGACCATCCAGATGACGATATCGAAGATCATCCCGATCTCGAGCGGCAACGGATGGCGCAACCCGAAAAAAGCGGCAAAGAGGACGATGCTGTTTTCGAGCGAAAGCATGCCTACCATCTGGGCGAATACTCCCCTCCGGTTGATCAGGAGAAAGATGGAAATGAACACGAGCGCGATATTGAGGGCGACTGAAACGAATGCCTGCGGATAGATGGCCGAGAGCGGCAGGAACACTTTTGAAAAAGAGAAGAGCACTAACCCTGTCAAGACGAGGAGCGTCATCGGGGTACTGAGATAATTGTTCGTGCTTGAGGATCCGCTCAGTTTTCGGAGGATTTTCCCGAAAAAGGCCGGAGCAATGATCACTTTGACCAAAAAGATGATGGCGGCGGCCACGAGCATCAGGCTTCGATCGCCCCCCAGAAAACCGAGTAGGAAAAACGTCATGGACACCGCGAAAGACTGAAGCGCATAAAGCCGGACCAGCGAGCGCGAGCGCCGGACCAGATGCATGAACACCGCCGTCAGAAAGGCGATGATACCCAACAGAAAAAATATCCCGAGAAAATTTTCAGACATAGGCGCCAACATAGATACCGATAGCGATTACCGAGAGGATGAATGAGGTGAAGAGGACATCAGGCAAACGGAAAAGACGGAACTTGGCCATCAACGATTCCAACAAGGCAATCATGAGAGCGAAGACGAGCACCTTCGCACCAAAAACCGGTAACGCATACACTGATTCCCACCCGAAACCGACGGTTGTCGAGACGCCGATCGGAAAGAAAAGATTCGCGCCAAGCGCCACAAAAATCATCAGCTTATTGGCGGCTGCCCACTCCATCAACGCCAGACGCTTTCCCGAAAGATCGAGTATCATGGCCTCGTGGATCATCGTAAGCTCGAGATGGGTCGCCGGATTATCGAACGGGAAACGGGCGTTTTCCGCGAGCAGGACCAGGAAGAATCCCATGAAGGCGATCAGGAGCGGCAAAAGGGCAAGAAGCGGCAGTTCGTACATACCGGAAGAGACCATTTCCATGACATTTCCGGTCTGCGTCGCGATCGAGACGGCGAAGAGCGCGAAAAACAAACCTCCTTCGGCAAGCGCCGAAACCATCATTTCCCGACTGGAACCGAATCCACCGAACGCGCTTCCCTGATCCATGCCGATAAGAACGAGCAGGAAGGTAGTCAGCGCGAACAGATAGACGATGATGATGAAATCCGAGACGGGAGCCAGCGAGAATACCCCCCATTCCCCCACAACCAACTCGGGACTCAAGGAAGACACGAGCGGTACCGCCGCACCGAGAAGCACTGTGATCGCGAAGATGAGATACGGGAAATAACGCGTCACCCATGAAGCTTCATCGGAAATAATCTCGTCTTTCTGGAAGAGTTTCCGCAGATCTCGATAGGGTTGCCAGACATCGGCCCCGACACGGTTCTGCATCAGCGCCTTGAACTTCCTGATGATACCGATCAGGAGCGGCGAGACGGCCGGAACGGCGATGACCTGAAGTGCGAAAAAGAGTATATCCATACGGTTGTTATCGTGTCGTGAAGATAAGAAGGAGAATGAGCGTCATGAATACGTAAAACATGTAGGCGTTCACGTTCCCGCTCTGGATTTTTTTCACCCGATCGGAGAAATACCCGAGCGCCTGGGCGATCGGACGGAAGACATAGCTGCGATACACGTCAAAGAAATCGGTTTTCACGCTGTGGACCGAGGTGAAGTAACGCGTTTCGGCGTCACGATATTCCACATCGGTCTGTTTGGTCGGGCGGAGAATACCCCGGAAGATGACCACGAGCGAACGAGAAAAGCTGGTTGCGGTAATCTGCATCTTCGAAGAAAGCGGCATGCCGCAATCCCAAGTCGGAGCCAGGGTGATCCGACGCTTCCGGGTGAGCCATCCGATCACGGCCCCGATGACCGCCACGAAAACAGCGAGCGCGACCGCGGTACCGTGCACCGGCAGGATTCCCGCGAAATTCTCGCTCATACCCATAAACTGCAGATACGGGAACGCAAGCGTCTCTCCTCCGGTTCCAAAAACCAGACTCGCCACGATTCCCACCAGGAAGGACACGACGAAAGGTGCGCCGATACCGAGAACGAGCGTCAGCGTCGCGAGGATGATCATCGGGAGATGCACGAGCCAATTCATCCGTTCTTTCTCAGGTGCCCGTTCCGACAGATGCTCCTCCCTCCGCCTTCCGAGGAACGTAATGCCGAAAGCCTTGGCGAAACAAGCCATGGCCAATCCTCCGGTGAACGAGAGGCTCGCGATACTGGCAAGAAAGATCATTTTTACCAGAAGACTCGATGCCGCAACTCCGACGAAAAGCGATTGGAAGACAAGCCATTCACTCGCGAAGCCGTTAAATGGCGGAAAAGCGGAGATGGCCATCGACCCGATCAGGAAGAAGAAGGCGGAATACGGAAGCACCCGGATCAGCCCACCATAAGCCTCCATGTTCCGCGTCCCGGTCACACCGACCACGACGCCCGACGTCAAAAAGAGCAGAGACTTGAAAATCGCGTGATTCGCCGTATGAAAAAGTGCGGCCACCAAAGCGAAGACGAAAAAATCCTGTAGTCCATACCCGGCGAATACGAGCGCCGCGCCGACACCGAGCAGGATGATACCGATATTTTCGACACTGTGATAGGCAAGCAATCTCTTGATATCGTGCTCGGACAAGGCATACAGGACGCCCAGAAGCGATGAAACCGCTCCGAGAACCAGGATGACTAATCCCCATTCGAGCGGCGCACCCGGAAAAAAATCGAAGAAAAAACGGATGATCATGAAGATAGCTGTCTTGATCATCACGCCCGACATAAGCGCCGAGACATGAGAAGGTGCGGCCGGATGCGCCTCGGGCAACCAGATGTGCAACGGGATGATGCCCGCTTTCGTTCCGAAACCGATGAGCACCGATCCGAAAAGTACCCCCTGCCAGACCGGTGAAAGACTCGCCAGACCGGTCGCTCGCCAGACGTCGAAATCGAATGAACCCGTCGCTTTGTACGCCAGGAAGAGAGCGATCGCGATAAAAACCGTCCCGAGCTGTGTCATAAGCAGATACAAGAATCCCGCTCGGATATTCCGGGAATCCTCCCGATCGAAGATGACCAAGAAGTAAGAGGCCAGGGACATGAGCTCCCATGAGAAAAGGAAGAAGAGCGCCTGATTGGCAGAGACCGCCAAGACCATGCCCAACAGGAACGCGTTATAAAAAAATCCGAACATTCCCAGGTCGTATTTCCCGATGAAGTGCTTCTGATACGCGACTCCGAACCAGGAAGCGAGGGCGGCGATCCCTCCGATCAATCCGAGAAAAAACGCCGAAAGGCCATCGATTCGGAAGGCGAAGGAAATATCCGGAAACGGCGATGCGAATGAAAGCATCTTTCCTTCACCGTCCAGGAATACTCCGATTGAAAACACCAGAAGCAGGAGAGAGGCCACACAAGCACCGAAATGAGCCACGCGATTGGCTACCTTGCCTCCGTCACGCAACTGCCAACCGGCAAACAAGGAGAGTAAGGCCGCTCCGGCATAGAGAGCGAGTGCAACGATGAATGCATTGGCCTGAAAGAGTATGTCCATAGGAGCTGCAGTGTCGAAAAATCAGTTACCGGCCTTCCCGTCGTTCCAGATCATGAAACAGGGTGAGTAATGATACCAGAATCTGTCGCGGAGAAGGAGGATCTCCCGGAATATCGAAATCGACCGGGATGATATCGGCCACCCGATTGACGACCGCATATGAATCCCTGAAGACGCTTCCATGGATGGCTCCGTCACCAAGCGCGACGACCAGACGAGGTGTCGGCATGGCTTCATACGTATGTCGAAGACCTTGGATCATATTGCGTGACACCGGCCCCGAAACGAAAATCGCATCCGCATGGCGCGGAGAAGCGACGAAACGGATACCGAAACGCTCGATATCGTAATAGACGTTTCCAAGTGCCGTCAATTCCTGTTCCTCGGCATTCGAGGAACCGGCAGCCACACTCCGGATAGAGAATGATCCGCCGAACAGTTTCTTCACAGAAGCCTCGACTTCCTGGCCGACGATTTCCAGTGGTGCGTCCGCCAATTCTTCAAAAGACAATGCGAGACGAGGAGTTTTTCGGATTTTGTTGAGCATCTGAAACATACCGCATCTATCAATCGTTCAATCCAGACACAAAAATGCTTCCCTACGGAATATTCGGTATATTACACCCCTCACTTTTTTTGTCAAAACGGACCCGGCTTCAGATACGCCAAGGGGGATCGGACGCGACAGCGAACCATCTATTCTCCCGTATGTCTCTCCTGCCAGATATGCCACACGGCAGGCAGGAATGAGATGATGATGATGGCGAGGATGACCGGCAACAGATACCGGTCGATATCGGTGATCAAGTTGCCGAACAGATACCCCCCACTGGTCAATCCGACCGTCCAAAGAACGGCTCCTAGCACGTTATACGGCATGAAACTTCGATACTTCATCCCTGCGATCCCGGCTACGATCGGCCCGAATGTCCGCACGATCGGGATGAAGCGTGCCAGCATGATGGTTTTGGCGCCATGCTTCTCGTAGAAGGATTGTGCCCGTCTGACATGCGCTTTCCGAAACAGCAATGAATCTTCGCGCTCGAAGAGCTTGGGACCGACTTTCTTTCCGAACCAATAACCGGTGATATTCCCCGTAATCGCCGCAACCAAGAGGACCAGTATCAGCATCGACACCGGAAATAGTCCCTGAGCCGCGAGCAAACCGGCGACAAAAAGCAGACTATCCCCGGGAAGGAAGAATCCAAGAAAAAGTCCGGTTTCGGCAAATACGATAGCGAACAACCCGAGCAAACCCACCGTTCGAATAAGCTCCATCAAATCGACTCCAAAATAATCCATACGAACATCAGATATTCATGAGTCACCATTCAGGCGGGAACCACTATTTCGATTTGCTCACGATGACCTGCTCACCTTCCCACAATCCCGACAACACTTCGGTCAAACCATCATCACCCTCGACTCCAATCTCGATGAATCGGCGCTCTGACACAATACTGCTCTGGGCCACCTCGACGAACGTGCGCCCCCCTTCCCGACCCAGGGCACGGTACGGTACTGCCAAAGCCTGTTTCCGTTCGGAAATCATCACGTCGATATCGGCGCTCATTCCCTCTCGTAATCGCTCGTCCTGACCCTCCAACACGAAAGTGACCGTATAATAAATGACATCCTGAATGACCGTCGAGGCCGGTTCTATAAAAGATACGGTCGCCAAAAATTTCTCATCGGCCGACAGCGCGTCAAAAGTCACTTCCGCTTTCTTCTCAAGCGCCACCTTGGCAATATCCGCTTCGGGCACATCCGCCTTCAAAAGGAAGTCTCCGGACCCGGAAACCCGGCCGACCACTCTCCCGGCCGTAACGGTCTCACCGGCCCGCATATCCAATTTCGAAAGTATCCCGTCCATCGGGGCGATCAAACGACTCCTCGCCATTTCTGCCCGTATTGTCCGGATGCTTTCCCGAGCCTGCTTTGTAGTCATCTTTTTCACCGCCCGTTCCTCCGGTTTCAAGGTGTCCCAGTTCCGGTGAGCCAATTTCTCATTTTCTTCCGCGATCGAGAGGGCTGTCAATGCTTTCTGTAATTCCGACTGCGCCACCGACGTATCAAGTACGGCGATTTCATCCCCTCGCTGTACCGCCTCGCCTTGTTCCACCGACACGTTTCGTACCGTCCCAGTCACCAAGAAAGAAAGATCCGCGTATTCACCGGGCTCAAGCCTCCCGACCACTGAAACCGTTTCCCGAATATCGCCCCTGGTAGCTGGCTCACTCACCCACAGCGCTTTCGGTGGTCGCGAATTCCACCAATACCACACCCCGACGACCCCGACGACCAAGATGAACAGCATCATGATTTTCTTTTTTCCTCCGGACATATTTTTTCACATTTTACCGATTCAAAGAAGATTCGGCTGCTTTAAGGCCGCATCCATAGCCTTGTTTGCCTCCGCATCGGCCAAGGTATTCCGCTCACGCGGCACGTGTACGAACACAACTTCCCCGAAATCCAGCGTGAGATTCCATACTTCAAGAAACAATGGCTGCAACTTCGCATTCTCAATCTTATACTCATGATTGAGCTGCTTGCATGCCAATTCGCTATCCATCCGGACCTCGACCGACGCCTTTTTGGCCCTTTCCTTTCCGATGAGCGATTTGACTTTTTTCAACGCTGAAACGATGGCCGAATATTCGGCTTCATTATTGGTTTTGTCACCCAAAAACTCGCCATAGCCTTTGCCAAGCGTCTCAATATATACCCCAAGGGCCGACGGACCCGGATTGCCACGGGAACCGCCATCCGTATACAGAATAATTTTCTCCATAATCCTTCCTTACTATACCATGCCTCCCTCGCTTTCCACAAAGAAAACGGGCTGCCCGAAAGATTCTCAGGCAGCCCCATCACGAAAAGATTCTGCGGTACAGGACCTGTGGATCGGGAAGACACAACTGGTCCTCCGGAACCCGATGGACTTTTCTCCACTTCAGTACCTTCCCGCTCCCGAACGCGCGCAGAAACGTCCGACTCGACAAACGGGCGAAAAGCAGCACAAGAGGATTATCTGAGAGCACCATGGTTCCGCATCGCTCCACGTTTTCCGTCGAAAGTTTCACGTGACGTTCCCGACGGGGAGCGATATCCCGCGGCGTCGAGGGCACCGACACCACATATCGCCTTTCCAGGGCAAAATATTCGATATCCAGGATGACGCCCAGATCCCAGATGACCCGGATCTCCTCTCCCCTTTCAATGAACCGCACACATACCACCTGACCTCTGGCAAACACGAATCTATCCTCCTTTCGGACACACATCCACCAATTTGAGCTGAATGGACGACCGCCCATTCCACACATTCTCCTCCAAAGTGAAGGCGACATCAAGCCGGTCCCCTACGGAAATCATCGGAAATCGCTCACCCAATGAGAAACCGATGGCATCGAATGATTTCAGTCCATCCGGCGACTCCAAGGAAAATTTCAGATGTTTGTTCCCGCTGCCTACGAAGCGAACCTGCTTCACCAGCATATCGGCAAGGGAAAAAATCGGTTCGGCATTCCCCTCACCGAAAGGAGCGAAGCGGGCGATACCGGTTACCAGTTCGGGGACGATATCGGTCGGACGTATCTCCATATCTATCCACAGCTCCGGTTCGGTCATGACTTCACGAAGATCGTGTTCTACCAACGCGCTGAAGCGCTCGTAGAACGCATCCAGGTTCTCATTCTTAATCGTCATACCGGCTGCCTGGGCATGCCCGCCGAATTTCACCAGAAGATCCGCGCATTTCTCGATGGCTTCGATGATATTGAATTCAGGAATGCTCCGAAACGATCCCATACTTTCGGTGGCCCCGCGGAAAAGCACGCAAGTCGGCTTCCGATAGGCATGCGCGATACGTCCGGCGATAAGTCCAACGATACCGAACGGATACGCTTCCCCTACCGCGAAGATGAACTTCTTGTCCTGATACTCCGCATCGACGAGAGCACTGACCTTTTCCGCCGTCTCGGTACTCAGTTTCCGACGGGCATTGTTGTGATTCTCAAGCTCAAGAGCAAGCTCGCCCGCTTTCTCCGTATCCGATTCCATGAGCAGGTCGTGCGCCAACATAGCATGAGCCATACGTGAGGCGGCGTTGATCCGTGGCGCGATCTGAAAGGCGATATCCCGGGCTGATGGTTTCTTGTCCGCATTGAAAGGCATTCTTCCCACCCGGAACATCTCTTGAAATCCGATTCTCCTTGTTCGGGAAAGAACGATCAGTCCATACGTCACCAACACACGATTTTCCCCCACCAAAGGCATGACATCCGCTACCGTCCCGGTCGCGACGATATCGAGGAGCCACTTGACCTGATCTTCCTTTTCGGGAGCGAAACGACGAAACAGTGCCTGTGCGACCTTGAACGCTGTTCCTGCTCCGCAAAGGTCTCGAAACGGATACGTCTCACCAGTCAGCTTTGGATTGATGATCGCGTACGCGGATGGCAATACCTCGGGGACATGGTGATGATCGATGATGATGACATCGAGTCCGAGCATGTTCGCCTCTTCGATTTCCTCATGATTCATCATGCCGCAATCGAGTGTCATAATGAGTCGGGCGCCTTCTTTAGTAAAAAAATCCAGCGCCCGGGTATTCAACCCGTGTCCCTCGGTATCCTTTCGGGGAATATACACGACCGCGCGACCGCCAAGCGCCTGTATCGTTTCCCGCATCACCGTCGCGGATGTCACGCCGTCGGCGTCATAATCACCGAAGATACCGATTACCTCACCCCGACTCAAAGAAATCCCGATGCGCTCCACGACGCGCTCCATCTGGGAAAACAAAAACGGATCGTGCAGATCACGATCATACTGAGGAGAAAGAAAGCGGACACGTTCGTCCTCCTCACGATACCCCCGCTGATCCAAAAGTGACGCGACTATGGGATGCAGAGAACCCGGTAGCGTCTTCCGCTCCGGTATACGAAATTTCCATGTGGCCATATTGCTCTCAAAAAATCCGACTACTCCGCTGTCAGCTCGGCATCGAATTGCTGTTTATCCAGGTTTCTCAGGCGAAGTCGCAACACCCATTTCCCGCCATCCGGTGTCCTGAAATCCTCATCGATGCCCAGCTCCCGGGAAAGCCTCTCTGCATCCAAACTGTGTGGATCGATATTCACGCAGTATTCCTTATTCTCAAGAATGCTTTTGACCCGCTTCATCCCTTCGGTCGGTGTTACGATGCTCTGCACGATGAAATCTCTCACCCCGAGAGACTTCGCCCGCGCCTCATCTTCCTCGCGTCCGAGATGAGAAAGGAATACCACGGGAACGTCGGCCGTCGCCACATTCTTGCGGAGAGCCTCCACCAATTGAAAGCCATCCATGCGCGGCATAATGATACCGGATACGATGATATCAGGCACGATCTGATTCGCCATTTCCAATCCCTCCAAGCCATCACTCGCTTCACGGATATCGTAATGTTCCGCTCTGAACACATCCGCATAGAGACCCCGGATATCGGTATCATCGTCTATCAAGAGGATTTTCCGGACCTGATTGCTCATACGACTATATTTCATGATATGAGAACGCTTCTGAAAATTCTCCTTCAGTATACCATGCGAAAGGAAGTCGCGACAAAAAAATGGGGCGATGCCCCACTGTCTTGTCCCTCACGAATCAGGATCCGTTATTTCTCACGGGCGAGCTTCGCCAGTTTTTCAATCAGCTGCTTCTCGTCGGAAGAGAGCTTTTTCGGTACCACAAGCTTTACGGTCACCAGATGGTCGCCTCGACCATACCGACCCAGATGCGGTATGCCTTTCCCACGGATCCGAAATACTTCCCCGCTTTGCGTCCCGGAAGGGATTTTCATGGTCACCCGGCCTTCGACCGTGGCCACGTCCAATTTGTCTCCCAGTACCGCCTGAGGATACTGCACCTCGACGAATGAAAGGATATCGTCCCCACGCCGCTTCCAGTCCTTATGAGGCTGGACATGCACGACGATAAACAGATCACCTGCCTCTGACCCATGTTCCCCGGCCGCACCCCGTCCTTCCAGGGACAGCGCCTGACCGTCCTGCACACCTGCCGGAATATCGATCTCGATCGTTTCCGGCTGCTGCGATCTCCCTGCCCCCTGGCACGCGGGACACGACTCAGCATACGTCTTCCCCTTCCCTTGACACGCATCACATACGACTACCTGCGCCATGACTCCGAAAATGCTCTGTACCTGTTTCTGTATCCGGCCCCGACCATCACATCGCTTACAGGCAGCCTCTTTGGCGCCCGGCTTCCCTCCTGTTCCCTGACAATGGCCGCAGACAGCCAATTTGCGAAGCGAAATCGACTTCCGTGCACCGCGTACCATTTCTTCGAATGAAATCTCGACATCCACCTGGATGTCCCGCCCCCGCTTGGAACGCCCGGACTGGCCACCACCGAATACACCGGAAAAGATATCCTCGAATCCTTCCCCGAAATCGAACTTTATGTTCCCGTTTCCACCGTACTGACCAAAATCCCAGCCACCGGAAGATGCTCCGCCGCCACCCTGAAATGTCTGTCCGAACCGGTCATACTGCGCTCGCTTATCCGGATCAGACAGCGTTCCATACGCCTCATTTATCTCCTTAAAAAGAGCCTCGTTCCCCCCGGACTTATCCGGATGATGCTGATGCGCCAGCTTCCGGAAAGCTTTCTTGATCTCATCCTGCGAGGCGCTTCTGGAAACACCTAAAATATCGTAATAATCTTTCGCCATATACCTGTGCCATTTTTCAAAAACCTGTACAAGCCAGCATACCCGAAAAAAAGAAAACTAGCAATCCTTCCTTTTGAGTGCTAAGCAGTGCGGGTCGGATGTCAATCTTCAAGCTGTTCCTGCAATATCGTCCGTTCCGTACAGGAAATCCACCGGAAAGAACGAAGGATGGCGATGAATACCGTCGCCACAAAACTCCAAACCGAGAAAAAGAGCAAAGCGATCGGCCACACGGTCAAAAAGAAAAGCATCGAAATAAAAAACGGCAGTGCCTGATCGGAAATTCGTTCGCGCACACGGCTTCCGTCAAGCAAAGAAGAGACCTTTGTTTGCAATACCTCCGAAAACACCTCGTCTGCCCGCTCATCACCTCGGACCGGTCTTCCGACCAATTCGCTCAACTGTTGCCGACCGACTACTAAAGCATTCTCTTCTGCGATCCCCCTAACCGATGCAAGAGCATCTCCGGAAAACTCAACATTGATTCCCTGGGCACGCAGGCGACCGACTTCATTGTTCAATTGTTCGAATTGACTAACTTCATCGCCCGGAGCAAGAGAGGAAGTCTGATCGAGCGAAAGGATATACTCATCGACTGTCTTCTTTTCTTGGACCAATACGCCTAATTCCGGCTGGATATATCCGCCCCACTCGAGGATTTTTTCAATTGTTCCGTGACCGAGACGAAATCTCGGTTCAAGATCCTCCCATGAAAGAGACCGGATAGAAGCAAAATATCCGAGAGAAAGGGCTATTGAAAACGCGAAGACGCTCGTCTGCTTGGCTACGAGCAGCATGCGTACTGAAGAGAATTTCCGACGTTCTTTCCGTTCATGCTCCACCATCACGGCGGCGACATACAGGAGTCCGATGACGATTGCACCTCCAATATATATCCGCCAATCGGTCACCTGGAAAAAAACAGGGAGAGTAAAAACGAGGGAG
The DNA here is from genome assembly GCA_030916545.1 of Patescibacteria group bacterium. GTDB lineage: Bacteria > Patescibacteriota > Minisyncoccia > Moranbacterales > UBA1568 > JAGOSP01. The sequence continues at coordinate 12,716 of JAUPWI010000043.1, forward strand.
CCAACCACCCTTACCCACTTCTCTTTCCAGATGATGAAACCCGCGAGCAACCACGCGAAAAGGCCCGAAGCATACAAGAATGCCGACAACAGGCGATCTGTCTCCGGAAGCTGCACCGTCTCAAAAAAAAATTTCCAAAAAATCATCGAGAGGACGCAAAGAACCACAAAGTGTCCGATAAGCAGTTTTTTCCGAGGTGTCCATTGCATATACTCTTCCCTTACAGGCCATTTTCCGCTTTATTGCGCACATGTTCCTCAAAAGTGTTCGCGAACACCGTTTCGCCAGTCTTCGGATTACTCAAAAAATAATACGTATCATTCTGTACCGGACTCAAAGTCGCGGTAATCGCCGAGAGACCCGGATTCGCAATCGGGCCAGGTGGCAAACCCTTATGCATGTAGGTGTTGTAAGGAGAATCAGTCCGCGTCTCCTCGAAAGAGTGCTGAATCTTATTCAATCCCAAGACATACTTGACCGTCGCATCGCTCTGAAGTGGCTGGCCAATAGCCAGGCGTCGCAAGAAAATACCAGCCACGAGCGAACGGTCACGATCGCTTCGCACCTCGGTCTCAACAATACTTGCGAGTATCAATGTTTCATAGGCGTATGAGAGTGTCTGGTCTGAAAAAAGTGGCCATGCCTTTTTCTTGAATGTCTCGAGCATGATGCGTACGATACTTTCGGCATCCGCCTGACGATCGAACCGATAAGTATCAGGAAAAAGAAAGCCTTCCAATCCATTATCCACCGGCACCGATTGTAAGAACGGAAACTCCGATCGCCACTCATCCGAAGGACGTTCGACCAACGACAAGAACATATCACCTGGCAAACCCGCCTCTGTCAGTCGATTCGCCATCTGAAGAGCAGTGAATCCTTCCGGAAAGGTCACTCGAATATCCTGAGAGAGAACCTGCCCCGTTGTGATACGAAGCGCGATTTCCCGTGATGGCAATGTAGGCGAAAGACGATACTCACCGGCGATCATCCCGCCTTCAAGCTTTTTCAAGCGCGCCAAAGCATACAGAAATCCGAAACGGTTCCGTACGATCCCAGCATCGTCCAGATTTGTCGCGACCACCAGCGCGTTTTCACCGGGTCTGATTGTGAATATCTGTTCAGCTACCGCTGTCCCAGACTGGCCGGACCAGAATTCGAGTAAACCTAACACAACGACACTCCCAATCGCCAACGCGAAGAAGAAGGAAAGCAGGAAAAGACGCATATGACAATGATTTCCGGGTAAAAAACAATGGTCTGAACAGGCTCGGTTCCCGTCTCAGAATGACTTCAAAATGAGCGGGACGAAAAAGAATCCGGGAAATTCTTCCTTATACAGGTCCTCTTCGCTTCGCTTCTCAAAATAACACAGGTGATTCCTGATCGGGATCACCATCTTGCCTGCAATTACCAGTTGTTGCCGGAAGGACTCTGGAACGCTATCAACGGATGCCAGGACCAGGATACGGTCGAACGGGGTATCGGCCGGATATCCCTCTTCGCCTTCACCCAAAAAGCACTCGACGCGTCCGCTCTTGATGAAATCGAACTTCTCGAGATTCCTCTGTCCCAAAAGGTAAAGTTCCTCGATCCTTTCAAAGGCAATGACTTTCCCTTGGTGACCGACCACGTATCCGAGCAATCCGGTCACCCAACCCGAGCCGCTGCCGACGACCAATATCCGATGTCCCTCCTTAACTTCAAGCAGCTCGAGCATGACGGCTACGAGACTCGGCTGCGGCCCCATCTGACCGTGCCCGATTGGCAATGGGATATCCGCATCCGCTTCATCCTCAAATTCCTGTGGGAGAAATTCCGCACGGGAAACCGACTCGAAGGCGAGGACTAGTTCCTCCGAACGCAGGTAATTGTTCTGTTTCAATGTCTCAACCAGGGGAACCATATACGCAAGTCCATTATATGCCGATCACCTGTATCAGGACATCGCGTTTACGTGAACCGTCAAACTCGACCGCGAAGATATTTTGCTGTTCCATGAGACGCATCTTCCCCTTTTCGACCGGAATCGTCTCGCTATTGCCAAGTAGAATCGCCTTACAATGGGAATGCCCGTTGCTCCGGCCATCCGACATACTATCACGCTTCAGCTCGAACAGATCATGCGTATACTGATCATCTACCGGCACGAGCCGATAAAAGATACGCATGAAATCCTGAAGGAGCATGGACTCGTTGTGATTGATAGCCACACCCATCGTGGTATGCGGCACATAGATCAACACCTGTCCTTCTCGTATCCCCGACCGGTCGATAATTTCCTGGACCTGGTCGGTGATGTCCATGAATTGGATCTGTGTCTTGCTCTCAAGATCGATCTGTTCTCGATGAATTTTCATATTGATGTTTCATTTTTGTGAGACGGGCGCTCCGGGTGACACCTAAGCCGAGCCAAGTTCCGTCTTCAGTTTGTCTTTCGTCTGGATACCGACAAACTCCTTGACTACCTGACCGCCCTTGAAAATCTTCAGGGCCGGAATGGACATGATGCCGTATTTCTGTGCGACACCGGGATGGTCGTCGACATTCAATTTCGCGACTTTGGCAGTCGTCAATTCGCTCGCGAGCTCATCAATCACCGGACCCATCATCTGGCATGGACCGCACCAAGGTGCCCAAAAGTCCACGAGAACAGGCTTATCGCTCTTTAAAACTTCTGCATCAAAATTCGATTCGGTCAGCTCTAAAGCCATAGGATTTCCTCATAATGATTACTCCTCCAGTATACCGTTTTTCGCTTTTTTTTCCAAGAATCACACCGGATCAGTTCTTCAGTATGGCGAGAAACGCCTCGCCCGGGATGGAAACTCTTCCTTGTCCCAATTCCTTCGCCTTCTTTTTCCCACGCTTCTGCTTTTCCAGAAGCTTCTTCTTACGTGAAAAATCCCCCCCGTAAAGTCCGCCTGTCACATCCTTACGGTACGCGGAAATCGTCTCGCGCGCGATCACCTTGGCCCCGACGGCCGCCTGGATAGCCACGGCGAAATTCTGCCGCGGAATGACCAGTTTCAATTTTTCGGCTATCCGCTTACCTTCTTCCTGCAGGAGACGTTTTGGTATCATCCGGGAAAAAGCATCAATCCGATCACCAGCTACCAGGATATCCAATCGCTCGACATCGCTCTCCCGATACCCGATTGGCTCATAATTCATCGAGGCATACCCCTGCGTCGCGCTCTTCAGTTCATCGTGAAAATTGACGATCACGTCCATGAGCGGCGCCTCAAACGACAGAAGAACCCGTGTCTCATCGAGGTATTCGGTGTTCTTGTATGTCGCCCGGATCTTCTGCGAGAGATTCATCACGTTCCCGAGATACTCGCTCGGCGTGATGATCGACAAATCGACGTAAGGCTCATAGATCGTCTCGATACCCGACGGGTCGGGCAGACTCGACGGAGAATACATCGAGAGACGCTCCTCCTGGCCAATCAACTTGATCTCATAGACGACGGAAGGTGTCGTGATCGTCGGTTCCATATCGAACTCGCGACGTAATCGTTCCTGAATAATCTCCAGATGGAGAAGCCCGAGAAACCCGCAACGAAATCCCCGCCCGAGCGCCTCATTCGATTCCGGCTCGAAGACGAAAGCGGCATCGTTCAACTTCAATTTCTCGAGTGCATCGCGCATCGACCCGTATTCATCGCCATCGACCGGATAGAGGCTCGCGTAGACGGTCGGCTTGATCTCCCGATATCCGGGAAGCATCTCGACACCGATCGGTTCGCGGTCCTTCGGTTTCCAGGTGATCGTATCCCCGACACGACAGTGAGCGACTTCCTTGAGTCCGGTCGCGATATACCCGATCATACCCGCTTCGAGTATCGGTGTCGGCACAAGACTCGGCTTGAAGAATCCGACTTCCACGGTCACGCTCTCATGGCCCGTCCCAAGCATATGCAGGACATCGTCCCGCTTCACGCTCCCGTCGACTACCCGCACGCAGGCCACGACCCCTTTGTAGACGTTGTACACCGAATCAAAAATCAACGCGCGAAACTTCCCATTCCGATCACCTCCCGGAGCCGGCACCCGTTCGATAACCCGTTCAAGCACCGCCTGCACACCGAGCCCGGTCTTTCCGCTCGCTTCCAAGATATCCCCCTCCGGACATCCGAGGATATGGACGATTTCCTTTTTCGTTTTCTCGACCTGCGCGTTCGGCAGATCAATCTTGTTGACCACCGGGATAATGGTCAGCCCCTGTTCGATAGCCAGATAGAGATTCGCGAGCGTCTGCGCCTGCACGCCTTTGGTCGCGTCGACCAGAAGTATCGCTCCCTCCACCGCCGCCAGCGAACGGGAAACCTCATAATGAAAATCCACATGCCCCGGCGTATCCACCAGATTCAATTGATACGTCACACCGCCAAAAGAGTATCCCATCTGCACCGGCTGCAGCTTGATGGTGATACCGCGCTCCCGCTCAAGATCCATCTGATCGAGCACCTGATCCTTCATCTTGCGATTCTCGACCGTGTGCGTGAGCTCGATCAAACGATCGGCCAGGGTACTCTTCCCGTGGTCGATATGGGCGATGATGCAAAAATTCCGGATATGCTCCTGATCCATAGTCTGTCCCTCAGTTACAAAATAGGCCGACGGAGGATCTTCAATCTGCCACCGTCTCCCTCAACACTACGGAAAAAAGCGTTTTAAGGCAAGGAAAACCCGATATATCTGACAAAAAAACCGGGGGGAGGTTCGTGACCTCCCTCCCGGCAGAATACCGCAGCGATTCCATGACTCAATCCTGATGGTGGTTGGCATAAAATGCGTCCATGAGATCTGAATAAGGTCTATCAGGGAAATGTTGTTCTGCACGAGCCATAAGGACGGTCGGCTGACGAGCGACCTTCTGCTGTTGCATCTTCGCCCGCACTGTCCCAGGAGTGTAATCAACATCCCAGAGAAACGGATCCGCCCGTCCGACCATGCCCCAGCGCGGCGGATGACCAGAGGCGAGCCACAGTCTCAAGGCGAAGTCAAAATCTTCCATGCCAGCCCGAGTCACCAATCCGA
>JAUPWI010000044.1 GCA_030916545.1 Patescibacteria group bacterium
AAGGTTTTCGCACGAAATTCTCTCGTTTTCCCTCGACATGAGATTTGAGATAGATACTGAAGACCGAGCGCTCGGATGAACGAGTAGGTCTTTTTCCTCGGCGGCGATATAATAAAGGTCCTATGCATCATATTCTCTTCAAAATCACGCTGGCGGCGGGTATCGGGGTTCTGCTCTGGGCATTGTTCGCCCATACCAATCGGCCTGAGCCGGACCGAAGCGTCGTTCTCCCAGCGACGGATGAGGTGATGTTGCCGAGCGCAGTAGATGTGGTTCCTCCGGTATCCGGCGAGACGGATGCGGTGCTGGTACCGGTCAGTCGGGCGGATGAGCGCGTGACCCGGAAGCCATTCGGCATCCTGATTGATCCTGAGACATCGCCGGTGCAGCCGGAGCGTTTCCGTGGCTATCATACTGGGACAGACTTCGAAGTTTTTCCTGAGGAGGCGGAAACAGAAGTCCTTATCCGGGCGGTCTGCGACGGGACAATTATGTTGAAGCGTGATGCTTCCGGATATGGTGGTGTCGTCGTTGAGCGCTGTGAGCTCGGAGGCGAGACCGTGACGGTGATATATGGGCATTTGGCGTTTGAGAGTGTGAATGCGAATGTGGGTGACCGTGTAGAAAAGGGGGAAATACTCGGCCGACTCGGCGCGGCCGGAAGCGCGGATACCGATGGCGAGCGCAAGCATCTGCACCTCGGCATCCATAGGGGTGAGGCGATAGATATCCGCGGCTATGTGAGCCGGCAAGCCAATCTGTCCCAATGGATCGATCCGTGCCTCTTTTTCTGTCCGGGAACGCGACAGTCCCATGAATCGACGACGTCATCGAACGTCGCTCATGTTGTGCCGTTTGCGGTGCAGGCACCGGCTGGTGCTTGGCAAGACCCGATATTTCAGGACGGATGCGAAGAAGCATCGATACTGATGACATCCCGCTTGGGAAGGACGACTCCTTTTCCGGTCGAAGAAATGAGAGAGGAAATACGTATGCTCTCAAAACTTTCGAAGGAGCTTTTTGGGACGGCAGTGGATACGTCGGCCGAGGATACACTGACTCTGTTCCGGAAATATACCGGTCGGACGGATGGCGAGCTGCTTGATCCGGCGACGGGTGACGGGATACGGTCAGCTTTGGCATCGGGGCATATCCTTATCGTTCCGATGGACGGTCAGGCGCTCGGCAATCCGCACTTTACCGCTCCGGGACCGGAAACGCATATGCTGGTCGTCTTCGGATATGATGGGGTGACGAACGAATATATCACGCATGATCCCGGGACGCGTTTTGGCGCATCGTATCGCTATGCGGCAGGTCGTCTCGAGAACGCGGTGCGTGATTATCCGACCGGGAATCATCTGCCGATAACCTCGATGGAGAAGCGGGCGATCGTTATCGGACGATAGGAAGAGTATTTTTTTCGTTCGACTTCCGTTATACTGAATGTGAGAATATTTATGTGATCGGTACATGTCAAAATTCACCCGTTTGTTTTTCGATTCGAGTCAGGAAGTTTCTGGAGCGCTTTCGCTGGTCTTGATTTTCCTGATCGCTTTCGTGGCTGCCTGGTTTTCCGTGACGGCCGGAGAGAATATCGTCGATCACGCGAGAACATCTCCCTCCCTCGGTCTGCGGGCTGAAACTTTGAATGCGGAAATAAATAAGAAGTGACGGACGTGATCCCGACCTTTTTTCCGGGGGAGCTCCGGAAGAGAACTTCGCCCTGGAATCTCCGGAACGGAGGTGCCGGATTTTCGTTTCGTGTGACATGAGATGCGATATCTATCACGGGTGGCGATATATGTGTAACGGATTCCTATGTTTGTTTTTGAACACAATCTGAGTGCCTGGTTCACCTGGTACGCCGAACACGTCCCTCTGGGCTGGTTCGTGTTGGTCGGATCATTCCTTGAGGAATTCATCAGCCCGATTCCAGCCATGTTGATCACCGGTATCGCCGGATCGATCGCATTGGTCCGGCAGGAGGAGTGGTGGTACCTCGGGTTTCTGGCATTGCTCGCGAGCCTTGGCAAGACATGCGGAGCGTATATCTACTACCGTTTGGGGGATAAAGGGGAAGACATACTGGTCGGTCGAGTGGGACAGTGGTTCGGGGTGACGCATGCGGACATCGAAAAGGTCGGGCGACGTTTTGCCGAACAGCATTGGAAGGACGGGGGCGCACTGTTCCTGACGCGCGTGTTGCCGTTCATGCCGACGACGCCTTTTTCGGTAGCGGCCGGAATCTTCAAGATGGATATCCGTGTCTATCTGTCCGTGACGTTTGGCGGATACTTCATCAAGGATATGGGATATCTTCTGGTCGGGTATTTCGGACTCGCGAAGCTCTCGACCTTGTGGCGGGATATCGAACACGTGAAAATCATCTTCGATGTGGGGAGTATCCTCTTTATCGGGATCTCTTTGTACCTTCTTTATCGGCACCGCCGGCATGGCCGGAGTCTGTGGCGTTCTTGTTGCGATCTCCTCCGGAAATCCCGATTTTGAATCTGTCGGTCGGATAGATGCTTAAAAAACGAAAGGAAAGAGTTTGCGCGTGCGAGCCTGGTATTGACGATACTCCGGAAATCGCCGGGTGAGGATACTCTCTTCGTAGATGAGCTTGACGTTCAGAACGATGAAGAGGAGAGTGAAGGCGAGCAAGTGACTCGCGACCGGATAATTTACGAAGAGTCCGAACGTGAGGAGGATGAGGGCGGTATACATCGGATGGCGGATGAAGGCGTAGGGGCCATCTGTAATCAGCATCGTGGTAGCGCCCGGTTCGGGGACGATGCGGAAACGGCCAGTGTGATGCGCGAGTACGGCGGAGGCTCCGAGGAGCATGCCAGCCACGATAAAAGTGGCGGCTACGATATCCTGCGGGCCGAAGGCCTGACGGATCGGATGGAAAAGGGCGAAGTATCCGAGTATGAAGAACTGCGCCGTGACGAGCGCGATTCCGAAAGATGAGTTGTTCCGGTGAGGCATATCCGTTGAGTTTCGATTCTTCTCTCAGAAAGACACGTTTCCAGTATAGAGGAAATCGTTTCGGAAGCAATCCGAAGGTTCGCGGGCGCGTACTCGTCATCCGGACGCGATATGAAAACGGACTCAGGGAGGAGTCCGTTGATCGGGATGAGCAAGGGTAAGTATCTCTCTCAAATCTCACCGCGTGAATAAGCAAGAAACAAACGCTTGTCGGTGAAAACGAGAGAATTTCGTGCGAAAACCTTGAAAAGTACGGAGGATTACTTTCGTAACCTGACAAGCTTTGAAAGGTTTGCAGCCGAAATTCTCTCGTTTTC
>JAUPWI010000045.1 GCA_030916545.1 Patescibacteria group bacterium
AGAATTTCGGCTGCAAACCTTTCAAAGCTTGTCAGGTTACGAAAGTAACCCTCCGTACTTTTCAAGGTTTTCGCACGAAATTCTCTCGTTTTCCCTCGACATGAGATTTGAGATAGATACTTACAGGCTATTCGGACATGATCGTCTTCGTTCGGATGCCTCCGCTCTCGTTCACGATCGCTTTGCCAGATGCTTCGCGACCTCACCCTCGACATAGTTTCTTATCTTAGCCTTAAATATCTCTTTGTCAAAACGCAGGACCTGGGAACGGATATATTCCGGATCAAAAGCCATATTCTGGAAACGCCCCAATGCCTCAGCGAGAGCCTCACTCGTCTGCTCCTCGAAAAATACGCCCATCTTGCCCTCCTCCATATGCTCGGGGATGTCGCCGCCCCGATACGCAATCAGCGGCCGTCCCGAAGCTAATGCCTCTATCGCCACGATACCGAAATCCTCCTCCTGAGGAAAGACGAAACCGCGGCATTCCGCATAGTACTTCGGCAGCTCCGCCTCGTCCACCCGTCCGAGAAACTGAATCGTCGGACCGGCGAGTTTTTTCAGACGCTCCAGTTCGGGACCACGTCCGATGATCTTAAGCGGCAGACGCAGCCGGTTGAAAGCCTCGATAGCGATATCGTGCCGTTTGTACGCGATCAACCGGCCAACCATCAGATAATACTCCTGTTGTACCGGCGCGATACCGAAACGGTGTATCTCTACGGGAGGATGGATGACCGTCGCTTCTTTCCGATAGTATTTCCTGATGCGTTCGGCGACGAAGTGGGAATTGGCGACGATACGATCGACCCGGTCCGCACTCACCCGGTCCCACAACCGGATCGGATTCATAAAGAACGGGACCAGCTTCTTCACGAAACGAGGGAATCCAAAATCCTCGGTGTACTTCTGGCAATCATCCCATGCATAACGCATCGGCGTGTGCATATACGAGATATGCAGCGTCTCCGGGCGGGTGATGACGCCTTTGGCATAACTGGACGAATCGGAAAGCACGACATCGTATTTTGAAAAATCGAACTGCTCGATGGCCGGCGGCATGAGTGGCGGGAACAGGCGGTGATGCTTACGGACAAAACGATATCTTTGCAAAAACGAGGTGTAGATCCGCTTGTCCGCGAAAACGCCATGCATCGCTTCGGGATCATGGATAAGCGTATAGATAGGCGCGTATGGATACAACTCGGTGAACGCCTCGAGTACCCGCTCGGCTCCGCCATACTGCACCAGATAATCATGTACCAGCGCGATTTTCATAGATTCAATCGATTATATGCTCGTACTGCGCATATTTCCAAGCCGGAGTGCATGCGATAAACACTTCCATCTCTCCCTCCCAATAGAACTTCTCTCCTGAATCAATCAGGACGACATCGCCGGCCGCGAGCGTTTCTTCATTGTCCCCGCATACCAACCTGCCCTGCCCCTTGATTACGAAAGCGATTTCCTGAGATATCCGGTTCACCACCCATCCCTCATCCGGATATCGACCGTTGATTTTCGCGACAGCGGCGTCTATGGATTCTTCTCCGAATGGATATTCGAACACCGTACAAGTCTCGCCATTCTTAAATTCCTCCGCTCCCGTTCGTCCGATCCGTTTCATATTTCAAGCTCCATAATATTCCCGATACCACTCGACGAAATTCTTGATCCCGACATCGATACGGGTCGTTGGCTGCCAACCGAGACCGCGCAATTTGTCGATATTAGCAACGGTACTTTCGACGTCGCCCGGCTGCATCGGCATTAACTTCTTCTTGGCAACCTTACCCGTGCAGGTCTCGATGGTCTCAATGAAAGCCAACAGCGTTTCTTCACGATCACCGCCGATATTCATGACGCCACACGGGAGATCTGCATCGAGTACCGTAAGCGTCCCGGACACGATATCATCGATGTAGGTGAAATTGCGGCTCATATTTCCGAAATTATACACTTCGATTTCCTTATCCGCGAGAATCTGTTCAGTGAATTTAATGAGGGCCATATCCGGTCGTCCCCACGGACCATACACCGTGAAAAAACGCAGCCCGGTCGTCGGCAACTGATAGATATGACTGAACGTATGCGCCATCAGCTCCGTCGCCTTCTTGGTCGCGGCATAAGGAGAGATCGGTGTATCGACATTATCCGTTTCCGAGAAAGGCGGAGTGTTCTTCCCATAAATCGAGGACGATGAAGCGTACACGAAATTCTTAATACCGTGCTTGACGGCGAGATTCAGCAGATTGGTCGTGCCAAGTACATTGACGTCCGCATACAAAAGCGGGTCCCTGAGCGAATTGCGGACACCCGCCATCGCCGCGAGATGAATCACCTTCTCCGGCCGATCCTCCGCGAATATCTTCTCGGTGAATTCCGCATCCCGGATGTCGCCTTCCCGCAGGACGAAACGCCCAGTATACTCCCCGAGAAACCGACCGATTCGATCGCGTTTCAGCTGCGGATCATAGTAATCGTTGAAATTATCCAGAAGAACAGGGGTATCTCCCCGCTCCATGAGCGCCTTGGCACACGCGCTTCCGATAAATCCCGCCCCTCCGGTGATGAGCACTTTCATACGCTTCGCTGTTCTGATGAATTAATATCTTTCCTCGACATCCCGACCATCGATGACGGACGGCAGCTGAGCTTCATCCGGGAAAAATTCAGGAAGACTGTCCCACTCATTTTCCGACGTACCGAGTTTCCGGTCAACCATCTGGAATGAACGCTGATTCCCTCCGACCCTCCGAAAGAGAATTTCGGCTTCCCGAGTCCCCGGCGCGTACCGGAGATCGAGAGTCGCGAAAGTCCCGAGAGCCGGTTCATTCACAAGCGTATCGACGACGAAATAGTGGATTCCGTTACGCTCTTCGGTGTATCCATACGGACTATGCCCCGAAACGACCCCAACGACATTCCCCGCCGCCTCTAGTACCGCACGCACGGAAGCGGCATTCTGGATATTGACGGCAAATGTCCCTCCACTGCTCGGCGACATAACCGGGGAATGATGTGAAAAAACCAACACTGGTCGATCCGTCCGCAATACGGAAGCCAGCCATGCCAACTCGGATTCGCTGACGAAACCCGAGACATACTGTTTCGCTTCCCGGTCTGAACCGTCTTCATTGAAATTCGTATCGAGCACCACCAATCGCCAATCACCGATATCGCGAAACGTGTGATTTTCTTCCAAACCGAGAACCTCTCTCACATCCGCCTTGGAAAGAGAGCGCATATCGTGATTGCCGAGCGCGTACAGTCGCGGCGCGGAAAGTTTCCGAAAGACCGCGTTCACCTGAGCGAGTTGTTCCTTGGCGCGTTCCGGTTTGACCAGAGTACTCTCGATATAATCCCCGCCACCGACGACGATGTCCGGATGATATTCGTCGTTCAAGTAGGTCACCGCTGCTTCGAGCGCGGGCAGAGACTGGAGGGTAAGCTTATGCTTCATACGCTTACGGTACCCGTATTCCCAATCGGTCACAAAACCTATCTTCAGGATACTCGGCGCCGTGACGACGGTCTCTTCCGGTACGGCAGCCGGGGACGACTGGGGAAAAGAACACCGCCCATTGAAAAAGTAAACCCAACCCGCTATCCCCACAAGAAGGATCGACCCGGCACCGGAAAGTAGGACTGCTGTAGAATATTTTCCGTGACGCCCATGCCGGATGAGACGCTTCACCATGTATACGCATTTCATATCGTTCTTTTCGTATTCAGTCATCGACGGTGTCATCCTCCGGAAACCTCTGAGAGACGTTCGTATATTCTCTCAAGAGCACGAGCCGATTCTTTCCAGGTAAAACGCTCCGCACGTTCACGATTCATCCCGCCTCGTCGCTTCAGCTCCGAGGTATCACCGAGCATGACACCGATCACATCCGCCAGGCCGGCCGCCGATGTGTCCTGGGCGTACCACCCTCCTTCACCCAGATACTTGCGATTGTTTTTGGTATCGAAACACGCGACCGGCAGACCCGCTCCCATATACTGAAGCAATTTGCCGCTCGCCTGCTTCACCTCCGCTTCCTTCGGGTCAACACCGATATCCGCCATGGCCAGAACTTCCGGCAAGACGAAATACGACAAGGGAGAAATGACGGTCATCCGCTCACGGAAGACACCCGTCGAAAGATACGATTCGATCTTCTCTCTTGGAAATCCAGCGATCACAAAATGTGCCTCTGGGTGTTTCTCAGCGACCAGTGGTATCGCGTCCAGGAAGAACGAGATGCCCTTATTCGGGATCAGAGCGCCCGTATAAGCAATGACCGTCTTCTTCCGCGGTATCCCATAACGATCCCGAAGAGCGTCCCGATCCGACGATGACCGGAACATTTCGAGACGAACTCCGTCAAGCAGGGTCTCCGTCGGTTTCCCCTCCCGGATACGGCCAATCTCTTCCGTGTTCTCCCATGAACTCGTCACGGCGGCGTCTCCCAGATTATCGATGAAATTTTCGACCCGTCGAAAAACCTTTCTCAAGACTCCCTGTCCGAGATACGCATGCGAAACCATCTCTTTCACGAGACTACCATGGAAGTCTCCCACCAGCTTGATATTTCGCCAGAAGAGGATTTTCTGGACCACCCATCCGATGAGCACCCCTTCATGCAGATGCCCGTGGATAATATCCGGCCGCTTCGTCCGAGCGAGAAAAAGAGTCTTCTTGATCAAAAGAAGATCAAGGATGATTTTCTGCCAATCCGGACCGGCCTCAAGTTTCTTATACCAGAACAAGAGTCGTCGGATACGACGGACATCGATCCGGGAACCGAGAACGGCCAGGATATCCTTGCCGATATGGTACGTCGCGATCGTCACCGTATGCCCGAGTTGCTCGAGGGCGAGCGCTTCTTCAAGGATACGGATATGTGTGCCCCGATCCGAAAAGAACGGTGTCGGAGCTATGACCAGGATATGCAGTTTTCGGAGCGTCGCCATCGCGGTATCCTTCATGATTCGGTGTCCTCAGCTTATCGTACTTCCCAAAAAACCGGAAGGGTACCAAAAAAACCCAAACTAAGGGATCTTCGGCGATACTTCGGAAAGACATGCCCGACTCAGATGTTCATGATGTCCCGGGGAGTAATAGTCATGGTTCCTCCGTCCGACTGTCCGGCCCCACCGACGATGATTTTCCGCACGATGATATCCTCCACGTGATCCGTGATGAAACGGTTGACGGAACGGGCTCCGAAATCAGGCTCATATCCGAGTTCGACGATACGTTCGGTGACCCCCGGCTCGATGATCAGCGTGATATTCTTCTGCTGCTTGACCTGCTCGGCGAATTTCCTCAACTTCAGATCCGCGATACGGATCAACTGTGTGATTGAAAGGGCCTCAAAAAAGATCAGATTGTCGAAACGGTTCAGGAACTCTATGCGGAACGTGCCGTCACGGACTATCCCGTCGATTACCTGACTCCGCAGCACATTGAGCGGCATACCCTGCTGTGAGAGGTCCTTGATCAGCATGGAACCGGCGTTCGAAGTCGCGATGATGATGGCGTTCCGGAAATTGATCTTTTCACCGAACGCGTCCGTGATCGACCCCTCGTCAAGAACCTGCAGGAAGATATCCAGGATCTTCGGATACGCCTTCTCGACCTCATCGAGGAGGAAGATGCAATACGGCCGCTCTTTCATCGCCTTGGTCAGGATACCGGACGACCCGTCCTCCTGAGATCCAAGAAGCCGATCGACGCTGCTCGCGGTCTGAAACTCGCTCATATCCAGACGGAACATCTTCTCCTCATCATTGAAAATCGATTCGGCCAAAGCCTTGACGGTTTCGGTCTTGCCGACTCCGGTCGGTCCGAGAAAAAGGAAGCTTCCGAGAGGTTTTTTGGCATCATGAAAACCAGCACGTGCCCGGCGCAGCACCTGGGAGACCTGATTGATCGCTTCATCTTGGCCGACAATACGGGCATGCAGCTCCGTTTCGAGATTCATGAGCTTTTCCTGTTCGCTCTGGGTGATCTCTCCGATCTGAGCGCCCGTCTTGAGACTCACGTATTCGTTCACTACCTGTTCGTTCAGAAAACGTCTCGGCTGATTGCGGAAGTAGATCATCACCTGCTGAGCCAGGTCAAGAACCCGCTCCGGATAAGGCATCTCCCAATTATATCGCCGAGCTGAAGCGATAAGTGCCTGCATCGCCTTAATCGTAAGTACGACTTGCTTCCTTTCCGATACCGCGAAAAATTGCAGAAGAATCGCCTCACTCTCAGCGATATTCGGCTGGCGGAGATAGATAGTTTCGAAATATTTCAAAATCTGCTCGTCCTTTTTCGCCAAAGCATGATACCGGGCCGCCACCGCTATACCGATGAACCGAAAAGTGGGCATCTCCAGGAATTCCTCCAACAGATGCGCGATATTGGGTCGCTTCGGATCCATACCGAGAAAGAGATCCACGTCTTCAATGACCAGGAGAACGTTTCCCGCCCTTGCCGCTTCCAGGAAGAACCCCCGGATTTCACTTTCAGGATCCTTTCCTGTTCTGACACTCTCATCCACCGCTTCGCCCAGATTGAAAAGCAAGACCCGCAAAGAATTCAAAGGGCTACCATACGGGAACGAGCGGGAGCGGATTTGCTTGGCAAGATAATGGATGAATAACTTCTTGCCGACACCCGGCTCTCCGACCAGGAAGATATTGTTCTGTTGCGGACGCTCCAGGACCACTGCCGCCACACGGAATTCCGCCTGGCGACCGACCAGGTCCATCCTGCCGTATTCGGTCCGATCAGCGGACGAAAGATCCAGACTGTACTGATCAAGCCGCGGCGTATAACCAAATCGCCAACCTCTCCCTATCGATGTATTCTTCGAAAAATTTTCCGGGAGCCAAAAACGCCATTCCCGCTCTTTCTGAATAAAGGCTTTCTGTTCAATATCGAGAGCGTAGGCAAAGGTTTCCTCTGGAACATTCCTCATCTTAAGCAGCGTCAAGAAAGCGGACTTATTCTCGAGAGCGTCTTTAGGAATATCATTTATATCAAGTTCAAGTCGCGACAAGACCCGCTCGAACCAAGGTGATTTCTGCAACGTGAGGAAATCCGTCTCCTGAAGGGGGATAATTTCAGGCGCTCGAAGAAGGAAACAGATGCCGGCAAACAGGACGCCGATTCCGCTCGCCAGATACGTCCACTGCGTATACATGAAATCCACGTCCAGCAACCAATACACCAAGGATCCGAAAATCGGCAGTACCGGAGCGGCCAAAAACAAGGCGAATATCCCTATCACGAGCACCGAGGCCACCAGGAAGAATGTGATTCCAAAAATAACTACGGGCAACCTCACGCAAAGACCAAGAAATCGAGAGAGTATATTCCCGATAAACCTAACAAGC
This sequence comes from Patescibacteria group bacterium, assembly GCA_030916545.1. Taxonomy (GTDB): domain Bacteria; phylum Patescibacteriota; class Minisyncoccia; order Moranbacterales; family UBA1568; genus JAGOSP01. The sequence continues at coordinate 7,378 of JAUPWI010000045.1, forward strand.
TCCTTAAACGGGTGGAAACCGCGCCAGCTCCGATATTCGACATCCCGCTTCCACGGAGCGGCCAGCGTGCCGGTCAATTCGAGGATATTGAAACGGAAAAGAACCAGACGAAGCAGGTTCCAGACATTCTCGGAACCATTCTGGATGCCTTCCCGATAATACCACCGGACGAAAAGAAACAGATCCATCGCTATTCTTTTTTTATTTTACGACCCCGGACACCGCTGACGGCTCCGATATTGCCTTTTCTCTATTCTACGTCCCACGGGATACTTTGACAATACGTCCAAGACTTCCGGATTCCGCTTGAATAAAAACCGATCCTATTCTATGCTAAATCCTGATGGAAACTACCAATCACTTCAAAAAGGCACTCGTCTTTTTCGCGCTTTCCGGAGTGTCCGTTTCGGCATTTATCTGGTTTTCCCTTTCGCTCGGCGCGAACGGACTCTTTTTCACGCCGCTCATCATCTTCAACCTCTCGCTCCTTGGCACGCTTTTCGGATTCCTCTTCATAAGGATGCTTTCTTACCTGGACCTACCCGAAAGATTTTTCGTCCTCCTCCTTGTCTCCATTGCCCTTATTAGCATCCTTCCAGGGAAAGAGAATCCGACCGTGTTCACCGGTCGCGACCAGGGATCCATCGCGACGGCCGCCATCGCTCTCTCGGAATATCACTCGTTCTCATTCTCGATTCCCGTCGCGCGTACCTTTTCCGCGATCCACGAGCCGGGCATCGCCCAAAATTTCCCCGGTTTCTTTTACACCGACGAAGGAAATCTCCTCACCCAATTCCCTCTCGCCTACACCGCCTGGCTCGCGAGTTTTTTTGCCCTCTTCCACCTGAACGGTTTCGCAATCGCCAACAGCATTCTCTTCGCGCTCTCCCTCATCTCGTTCTATTTCCTCCTCCGCCCGTTTCTCGAACGACTCCTTTCGTTCATCGGGACCCTGCTTTTCGCAACCTCATTTCTCCCGGTCTGGTTCGGGAGATTCACCCTCACCGAAAACCTCGCGCTCTTCCTGTTTCTGTTCCTTTCTTTCTCGCTGGTCCAGCTCAAAACCTCCGGCCGCTTCGTCTATTACGCGTCGGCACTCTCGGCGGCGGGTATGCTCTGTTTCACGCGTATAGAAGGATTCGCGATCCTCTTCGTCACCCTCCTCCTGATCTCCCGGCTGCCCGCGGCGCAACACATATGGAAACGCTACCCGAAAAAAAGCATACTTATTCCCTCCGCGCTCTTCATCCTGACAATCATCGAGGTCTCCTCCGAATCGTGGCCATTCCTGACCGTCATGATGAAGGCTGCCAAGAGTTTCGCGACCGGAATAATGACTTCCGGTTCCGCACTCGTGTCGACTCATTCACCATTCATATCGCTCCTGGTCCTCTTCTTCCTCTACGGATTGATCCTAATCTTCTTCCTCGGTTTCGGGGGTATACTCCTGCTCCTCAAAAGAAAGGAGTACACTGCGCTCATACCCGTCTTTCTGGCTTTGCCCACCTTCGCGTATCTTTTCTTTCCGAATATCACCCCTGATCATCCCTGGATGCTTCGCCGCTATCTTCCCACGATCTATCCAGCACTCATGTTCGCGGCCATCATAGGACTCACGCTCCTCTTTCAGAAAAGAAAATCCTTCCCGCTCGACTTCCCATCAGACTCCCGACATCGCCTCATCTTCACGCTTATTCTGATCGGGTCATTCGTTTTCCAGATGTCAGCCTGGCAGCGAGGGCTGTTGACATGGGAAAATCACAAGCTGTTGGGAATAACCCGGGATATTGCCGATTCTTTCGGTCCGAAAGACCTCATTCTCATCGACAGGAACGCCAGCGGTTCCCCCTTCGCGATGATTGCCGGGCCTCTCGCCTCGCTCTATCACAAGAACGCCGTCTACTTCTTCGATCCTCTTGACCTTCAAAAAATAGACCGATCGCCGTATGAACATGTCTGGCTCATCACACCAGCCGATCAAGCAACCGAGTGGAAACAGGCGCTCTCCGGATACCACCTGCGCTTCGATCGGAATCTTGCTATCGGATCCATCTCTCTCGGATCGAACCCGTCCGACCGAAAAACGCCTCTTCGATTCCCGGAAGTCATGCCCTTCGGCAACGCTTCCTCCGTTTTTGAAATCGAGTAAATACCCCATCGAAATATGTCGTTTCTCGAGCCCTTTTTCCCGATCGCCAAAACCGAAAGGACGTTCTACCTGATCGGACGCGCTTCCCTGTATGTCATTTCCATATCCCTGGTTTTCTTCTGGTCCCTCCGCATCATCTTTCCCACCATCCCTTTCTCTTTCGACTTCAACGCTCCGCAGTCTACCAAAAACACCTTCCTGCATCCGCGGAGCACTACCGACCAATCTCCGCTCACCAACGGAAAAATCGCCGGAAAACAGACGCTCATCGGAAACTTCGAAAGTCCGCAGACCTTTTCCCGAATCCGCGTCTCATTCACCCTTACGAACAAATCGCCGGATAATGCTCGTCTGAAAGCCTCCCTTTCCCGCTCATACCGCTCCTTCTTCCTCCCTATCGATGAGACACCGCTCGCTTCCTTCGAACATCCTCCGCTCTACCGGGATACGACGAACACCTACTATGCCGAAACAGACGGAGTCCTCAAGCGCTTCGTTTCGACCGAAGCATATCTCTCGCGTTACCCCGAATCGTTCGCGCTCCCGCTCGCCACCAGCACCGCCCGATCTTTTCCGCTCTCCGATGAGTGGATCGGCTTCCGACCTGGCAGTCTCCTCGCATTCGCCGACGGCGTCTTTCTCGTAATGGATGAACACGAGATCAGACCCTTCGGAAATCCCGCGATTCTCCTCTCGATGGGATATCGATTCGATGATGTCATCCAGGCGCATGAGGAAGAGATCGGAATCTACGAACGCGGACGCGTCCTCTCATTCGGGGCACCTCAGTCGGACGGAACCCTTTTCCAGGACCAAGACAGTGGCGCCTATCTCCTGGTAAACGGCAAGAAACTCCAGCCTATCACCTCACCGGAATACCGGAAATTCATACTTGAAAAGACCTCCCCCATCATCGCATCACTCTCCTCACGCAACGTCACGCTTTCCTGCGTACCGATATCCTCCTGGTTCCATAGAAGGACGCTCACGTGCGATATGCCGAAAAACGCATTACCGTCGGAATTCGGAAGCGCCTTCCAACTTTCTCTCAAGAATAACGCGCCTGATATCCCGGTCGACCTTGAGGCGATCACGATCTCGCTCGTCACCGACCGGACACAGAGCAATTTCACCCTCTTCACACATCAGATTTTTTCACGCCTGCTCAATCGGTTCGGACAAAATACCTGATCCTTCTCTCCCTATGCGACTATCGTTCCTCCCGCTCCTGAAACATCAGAGGATGACACCCGTTATCTTCGCTCTTTTTACCGAGTTCCTCATGCTCGCTACTTTCGGATTCATGGTGCTTCTCTCACTCGAAATACTCCTCCCGAGCTTCGTCTCGGCCCGCGTGAACCTCGCCCTTTTTTTCGGCAGTATTCTATCACTCTTCGTCCTCCACCATGCCCTTTCGGTGTGGCTTGACCAGGAAATCCGCTCTCCGAAGCGTTACGTCGTCCGAACCTGCGGGATATTCCTCGGTCTCTGGGGCATCACTCTGCTGGTACTATCACTGTTCAAATTCCCGGTTCTCGCCATCGTGACCATTCTCCTCCTCTGCAGTCTCCTTGCGTATCTCTTCCGGAAGATATTACTCACCGTATGACGACCGCCCTCCAAGTCGCCGACCTCGATGCTTCCCGAATCGACGGAACACGTGTCTATATCCTGGAACTCCTAAAACGTTTCGGTGTCTTGGCGCCGGACGAAGCGTTTCATCTCTACCACAAATATGCCTTCAATCCGGAACTCACACCGCCCCTATTCGAAAATTACACGGTCCACCCGATTCCCTTTCCGAACCAGTGGATGCAAACCCGCTTCGCACTGGAAATGTACCGCTCTCTCCCCGAAAGAATATTCTTTCCCGTTCAGGCCGTTCCCGTATTCCTTCCGAAAGCATCACGGGTCACGGTCACGGTCCACGATCTCGCCTTCCGGAAATATCCCGACACCTTCACGACCGCGACCCGATTCAAATTGGATTTTCTTCTGAACCGCGCCGTTTCCCGGGCCCAAAACATCATCGCCGTTTCGGAAGCGACGAAGCGCGACCTGCTCGCCTCGTTCCCGACACTCTCAGAAACCTCGGTCCACGTCATTCATCACGGATTCGATCGCGAACGCTTCGGGACACGGATTCCAGCGCACGCCAAACAGAGCCTCCTTGATACCTACGGTCTCCGTGACCAGGGATATGTCCTCTATGTCGGCGCACTCCAGCCTCGGAAAAACCTCGTCCGACTCATCGAGGCCTTCGCTCTTCTCAAACGGAACGTACCCGAAGCACGACTCGTGCTCGCCGGTGAACCAGCCTGGTTGTCCCAGGAAATCTTCACGGCCCAGACGCTCTCACCTTATCGTGAAGATATCTTCATTCTCGGACAAGTGCCCTCGGATCATCTCCCTACCCTCTACCAGGGCGCCCGGTGCTTCACCTTTCCCTCGCTCTACGAGGGATTCGGTCTGCCGATTCTCGAAGCGTTCGCTTCAGGAACACCGGTCCTGACTGCCGATAATTCCAGCCTGCCGGAAGTCGCAGGAGATGCGGCGCTATTTACGGACGCTTTCGATAGCCACATGCTCGCCACGCAACTCCTACGCCTCTGGCAAGATGACCACCTCCGCGAAATACTCATCGCGAAAGGAAGAGAACGTCTTCAGGCGTTCTCTTGGGATACCTGCGCACAAAAAACGCTCTCCCTGATACTTGGGGACCAGGAAGCTCGTCAAGCGTGATGCTTCGGTGCGCGCAACTGAACCAGTTCAGGCGGCGGGGTAAACCGCATATTCTCTTCCAGAGCCTGAAAATCCTCGATAGAATAGCCGCGCTGTCGAAAAAACTCGACCGCCTCCGAAATCACCCGCTCCGGCGCACTCGCTCCGGCGCTGATGCCGATCGTCCCTTTCCCGGATAACCATGTTTCCTCGACCATCGAGATATCATCCACCAGATAGGATTCGACCCCAGCCGCCCGGGCCGTCTCCATCAGTCGTCTCGAATTCGAAGAATTCTGCGATCCGAAAATAAGCACCGCTTCCGACCGCTCCGCCAACGCCTTGACGGCGGTCTGACGGTTCGTGGTCGCGAAACAGATATCCTGAAGCGGCGGAGCGATGATCTGCGGATACCGCTCCTTCAACGCCGCGATGATATCGGACGTCTCATCGATCGAGAGCGTCGTCTGTGTCAGATACACCAATTTTTCCGGGTTTCCGATGGCAAGCCGATCGATATCGGCAACGGTCTCGATGACCGGAATCAATGAATCCGGTGCTTCCCCCAACACGCCCACTCCCTCGATATGCCCCCGATGTCCGATATAGAGCACCTGATACCCTTCCCTCAGATAGCGAAGCAGCTCCAAGTGTACCTTCGTCACGAGCGGACACGTCGCATCGATCAGGGTGACCCTGCGCTCCCGGGCTTCTTCATAATGCGCACGCGGTGAACCATGAGCCGAAAAGACGACCACCGAACCTTCCGGCACTTCCGCAAGCGCCTCGATCGTAATAGCGCCCTTGCGTTCCAGATCGGCCACGACATGCCTGTTATGAACGATCTCATGCTTCACATACACGGGCGTACCACAAATCCGCAGGGTTTCTTCGACCGCTGCCACCGCCCGAGCCACCCCGGCACAAAACCCTCGAGGTGAGGCTAGAAGAATCTTCTTCTGTTTCATGGTAAGATACTCAATCCTTAATCACCGTTCCGACGAACGGTTTCCCGTTCAGGGCATGAGCGAGATTCCCCAGATTCTGCCCGTTCAGGATGATGACTTCCATATTCTCTTCCTCGGCCAACCGGGCGGCGATCGGATCGAACGGCGCATTCATTCCCGGGTCCCACTCGTTCCCTACCAGTTTCCGGAATCCCTTCCAATCCATATTCTTCCACGGCTTCGCGTCCGGAAACTGCCGCGGATCCCGGTCATAGACGTAATCGATATTCGAAAGGTTGATGATTTTTTTCGCGCCAAGATATTTCCCAAGCAGGACCGCATCGAAATCTGTCGAATGCCCAGGACGCCATCCCCCGGCCACAAGTATCGGCTCCTTGGCTCCATAAAAATCTTCCAGATCATGCGGGTTCGTATTGATACGCGGATGGGCATGGGCGCGGAATACGGTACGGATGAAATGCGCATTCATACGGGTCGCGTGGATACCGAGCCAGTCTTTGTCATCATCGGTAATTCGACTCACGATGCCTGCTGCCTCGATATAGCGCCGAGCGGTCTTCCCTCCCCCCGTGATCAAGATGAACTGCTTACCCGCCTTCACTTCGCTCACGATGAGTTTTTTGAAATCCTTGACGAAATCGATATCGATAGTATCCGGAACCAGAAGCGATCCTCCAAGGGAGATGACGATGCGCGTCGAAATCGGGGACATATGACAAAAATCATTCATGAATTACCCAACCACCACCCGAAAATGCTCCGAGAGATCCACTAAAGAAATCTTGTCTACCGAACCATCACTGCGTCGTTTAACCTCCGCCTCGCCACTCTCAAGAGTCTTCTTACCGATGATGACCTGATACGGGATACCGATCAGATCGCTTTCTGCGAACTTCTCTCCGGCCGAGACGGTACGATCATCATACAACGTTTCGATGCCGGATGAAGTCAGGTCCTGGTAGATCCGATCCGCCTCCTTGTCCTGCCCGAGGGAAAGAAGATGAACTCGAAATGGCGCGACTGACTCCGGCCACACTATTCCCTTCTCATCCGACAGTGTTTCGACGATCGTTCCCATCACCCGGCCCGGCCCGATGCCATAGCAGCCCATAAGCACCGGCCGCTCTTCACCGTGCTCATCGCGGAACTTGAGTCCGAGCGGGTCGGAAAAACGCGTTCCGAGCGTGAAAATATTCCCGACTTCGATGGACTTCTTCTCGACCAGCGCTTCGCGCTTCATACCGAGATCCGCAAGCACTTCATCCGTGAACACTTCCTTGTTCAATGCCCGACCGCTCGCCTCATCGACATATATCAAATCTTCACCCGCCTCGCTCACCGTCTGAAATTCCTCCGAATACTTGCTGAAAATCCCGCCGGAAGCGAATGTCGCATACGTCGATTTTCCCAAACCTACCCGTTCGAAGATGCGCAGATATGCCGCACGGACAGAGGCGTAGAGCTCGGCATGCTCTTCTTCCGTTCGGGCGAAAGAGTAGAGATCCTTCATAATGAACTCCCGTACCCGCATGATGCCTGACTTCGCCCGCATCTCATTGCGGAACTTCGTCTGAAACTGGTACGCAAGCAACGGAAGGTCGCGGTAGGAATTCACATACTGCGTCATAAGGCGCGTCACCGGCTCCTCGTGCGTCGAGCCGAGCCCGAGTTCCGTTCCGTTTTTCAGGACCGTCTTGAACCAGACATCCACTTTGCGATCATCCCATCGGTCCGTCTTCTCCCACAACGCCTTTTCCTGAAGCGCGGTCAGAGAAAGCTCCTGGCCGCCGATTGCGTCCATTTCTTCACGGATGACACCAATTACCTTGTTGAGCACCCGGAGCCCGAGCGGAAGGAAGGAGTAGACACCGGCCATTTCCTTATGGATGAAACCAGCCCGGATAAGCAGCTGGGCGTTCTTGGAAACCTCGTCCTTCGGCACCTGCCGCGAGACCCGGGTGAACAGTTGTGACTGACGCATAGGTGACTCCTTATCATATCTTTCCCCATATTACGCCATCCCTCCGGCTTGGTCAAACCTATTTTTCCTTTTTGGAGACAAAAAAAATACGGGAACGAAAGATCTTAGGGATTCCCCAAAACCTCGTTCCCGCGTCTCACATCATCCTTCTTTCTCGGTATGCTACCCAGCCGAAACTATGCAAACCGAAGTCTTCGAAGTTTTCACTTCCTGGTAAGCGACTCCGCCAACACCACATCGAAGAGTTCGAAAAAGCTCGGAATGACTTTCCTGGGAGCTCCCTCCAGCTTTTTCCTGGTCGCCTCATCCGACCAGGGATGAGAATCATATTGGATTCCATATCGGAGATCCTCTATGCTTTCGCGGATCCAGTGCGGAATCCGGAGTGAATCCAGTAAAGTTGAATGACTGAGGCATCCAGGCGTGAGCGCCAGGACGGATTCTAAAAGCTGGGGTGCTACTTTCCCCTCGCCACCATAGTAGATGATTCTGGCGTCCCGAAACTCAGATAACTCGGACACGCCGAATCTTCTTACCAACCAAAGCGCGAAAAGTGCCTCGATTGATAACTTCTGCTCCATTAGAATCCACATGCCGAGCCCCTTTTGAAAAAATTTGAAAAAAATATTTTAAAAAACGAAGATTAATTATAGCACATATAAAGATATATTGCAATACCCCAAAAGAATAGACAAAAAAACTAGTTTTAAGCCATCAAAACACTGCCTACTCAGAAAGATTCCAATCCTAGACGAGCAATCCGCGAAGCTTGTCGAGAATCTGGAATTGCGAGAAATCCCGCACCGTGACCAAAAGCATCAGAAACAGCAGGAGCATGAATCCGACCTGATGTATCCTGTTCTCGATCTGAGCCGAAACCGGCTTGCCTTTGCGAAGCTTCTCGATAAGGATGAAGAAAATGCGTCCTCCGTCCAAAGCCGGTATCGGCAGGATATTGAAGATACCGAGATTGATCGAGAGGAGCGCCGCGAACCAAAGCAGATACGAAAATCCCATTTCCGTCATCTGCTTCGTCAGATACACGATACCAACCGGTCCTGTCACGTCGAGCGCGACTTTCTCCGCCCCACCGACCAGCGAAGCGAGCATCTTTCCGAGATACATCAGGATGGTTCCTGTCACCTTGACAGTCGTCACAGCTCCTTCCCATATCGACTCGTACCAAGGATAGGTAATCAGCGCCGTTTCGGCCAAGGAAATCCCAAGTGCCCCTTCGTTCTTCGGATATTCCGTCCGAGGCACCCCCTGAACCGTCATCGTCGAATCTCCCCGCCTAATGAGCATCGAAAGCTCTTGGCCTTTCTTGGCAATGATGCCGTTGGTCGCTTCCTCAGTGGTCGAAACCGCCACACCGTCGATCGAGACGATCTCATCGAGCGGGCGCAGCTTCATATCAGCGGCCGGGGTTCCCGATTTCACCTCGAGGATCTGAACCTTCTGATCCGGATATTTTCCCCGCTCTTCCGGGCCGATCGGCTGCGGAAGCCCCAGGAAAAAGACTCCCGAAATCAGTACCCAGGCCAAGAGAAAATTCATCACGACTCCCGCGCCGAGCACCTTGATGCGTTTCCAGGCCGGCTGCGGAGCGAAACTATCCGCATCATGCGTATGCTCCCCTCCCTCACCCTTGATCTTGACGAATCCCCCGAGCGGAATCCAGTTGAGCGAATAGACGGTATGCGGACTTTCCACATCCTTATCGCCCCAAATGATATCGAATTTCCCGGTCGCGTCATTCTTCACCACCCCGATCAGACGGGGAGGAAAGCCGAAACCGAATTCATCCGCCTTGATACCGTTGCGGCGGGCGACAATGAAGTGTCCGAGCTCGTGCACGAGCACGAGTAGACCGAGAATGACAGCGAAAATAAGAATCGTAAGCATAGGAAACCCGCTCTCAAAAAATTACCTAGACCGTCATGATATCCTTTTCCTTTTCCTTCCGGATGGTCTCTATTCTGGCATTGTATTCGTCGACCACCTTCTGAAGCTCATCCTTACCGATGAATTTATCGTCTTCCGCGATTTCACCAGACTTCTCCATCTCCTGGATTTCCTTCCAGATTTCCTCCCGCGTCGTCCGAATACTGATACGTGATTCTTCCGCCCGGTTATTCAAAGACTTCACGAACTCACGCCGGCGTTCCTCGGTCAGCTGCGGCAAAATCAACCGGATGGTCCTCCCGTCATTTCCCGGATTCAGCCCGAGATCCGATTCGCGGATAGCGGACTCGATCGCCGATACGGCCCCCTGGTCCCACGGCTGGATGAGAATCTGTCGCGCTTCCGGAATCGTCACACTCGCAATCTGTCGGATCGGTGTCCGCGTCCCGTAATAATCCACCAGAATCCCCTCCACCAAGGCCGGATGGGCTCGGCCACTCCTGATCTGAGCCGCCGCTTCGATGAAATGCCCGATAGCCATTTCGAATTTTTCCCGCCCCGCCTCAATCAATGCCTTCACCATAGATCGTGAGTGTGAATATCTTACCGCGTAATTATTTGAACTTCCGTAACCCGAAATACAGGATAGCAGAATTTCCCGGTTCGTACAGGATCATACTGACGCCCCGATCCGTTCCAAGCTCCGTCACCGACCAGCTCAAACCGCCATCCGTCGACCGATAGAACACCGATCCGGACGACAGAACGATTTCGTTCGGATTGTCCTGACTGACAGCGACCGCACGGATAGGATACCGCTTGGCGCTCTCGATGATCGGCAAAGGATACCAAGTCAGACCGAAATCCGGGCTCCGAAGCAGTCCGTCCGCCGAAGTGCCCGCGTACAGGATACTCGGCATATTCGGATCGAAATTCAACGAGACGGGACTTGTAAGGGTTATCGTTTCCTGATTGCCCTCTGCAACCTCCGCTGCCTTCTCCATCCAGGTCACTCCGCCATCCAAGGAGGAGAGAACCGCGCTCTGGAATACGAGCAGGGAGACCGACTCCGGAATCTTCGTTCCAAGCAGGATTCTCGTAACCGGCCCATCCGCTTCATAGATATTCTTCCACTGTGCACCGCCGTCGGCGCTTTTCATCACCCCACCCTTATCGGTCGCCGCATACAGGATGCGTGAATTTGCAGGATGCATGGCCAGGGACGAAATGACCGTCCCGGGTCCGGGTTCGACATAGACTTCCTTCCAGTTTTCTCCTGCATCTTCCGTCCGATAGATTTTCCCAACGCCCCCGTAGACTCCCGTCGCGAAGATCCGGCGCGGATCGGAAAGATCAATGGCGATTCCGTAAATCTTTTCAGGCGGAAAATCCATTTTTTCCCAATGTTCGGCACCATCCTTCGAACGGAACATCCCGTCATCCATCGTCCCGATATACATTGTCTGCGGATCCTGAGGCACGATCGCCCATGACAGGATATCCGCCGAGGTAATACGCAACTTCTCATTGACGGTCACTTTGGGCGCGAACGTTTTCCCGGAATCAAAACTCTTATACAGGCTTCCTGGAGCATCAGTTCCCGATCCTACCGGCACACCACCATCATTCGGAGCGATACCACAACCCGCAAGAAAAAGACTCATTCCCGCCACGACCCATATTCTGTTCAGCATACGTTTCCTCCGCTTTACGATACGAAAAAAAATCATTCACGATCGAATACAGTATACCACAATCGACACGCGCCTGTTGACGCGCAAACCGAAAACCGGTAGAATTCCTTTGTTTCGGAGATGAAACCGGGTGCGTAGCTCAGTCGGTAGAGCAGTGGCCTTTTAAGCCAACGGTCGTGGGTTCGATCCCCCCCGCACCCACTCGAAAAAAGCACAATCCCCGCATAAACGGGGATTGTGCTTTTTGGACGATCATATATGCGCTCCCCCTTCTTATCGCGGTTTCGAAACGATGCGCTCCTTCCCGACATATGGACGGAGAACCTCCGGAATCACAACCGACCCGTCCTCTTCCTGGAAATTTTCGATCAACGCGATCAGGATACGCGGGCTCGGCAAGGCCGTGTTGTTGAGCATATATACGTATTTCCGCTCGCCGGATTCCTTATCGAGATATCTGACGTTCAATCGACGCGATTGCCAATCGAGAAAATTCGATGAGGATCCCGTTTCCCCCCACCGATTCAGTCCCGGCATCCATGCTTCCAGGTCAAATTGGCGATACTTTCCCGTACCGAGATCGCCGGTGCAGATCTGGAGCTTCCGATACGGGATACCGAGTTCACGATGCATTTCCTCCGAAATGGCAAGCATTTCCGCCTGAAGCACATCTGCTTCCTTCGTATCCGCCGCGCACAAAACCACCTGTTCGACCTTGAAGAATTCATGCACCCGATAGAGTCCCTTGGTATCCCGGCCATACGACCCGATCTCACTCCGATAACACTGGCTAAATCCGGACAAGCGGAGCGGAAGATCCGTTTTCTCGATCACTTCGCCCGCATAATAGGCCAGAAGCGACGGCTCCGCCGTTCCGACCAAGAATTTTTCTTCCCGATTCACCTTCCCATCCGATTCCTTCTCAGATGTCCCTAGCCGATAGATCTCATCCTTCTCCGGATCGTATGCCGTCCCGGAGAAATATCCCGAACCGAAAAGCGGAAATTCCTTGATCAATGTCGGGGGTATCATCGGCAGGAAACCCTTCGCAGCCATCTTCTGCAAGGCATATGCCATCAGACCCACGACCAAAAGCGCTCCTTCGTTCTTCAGATAATATCCGCGATAACCAGCCACTTTCGTCCCACGCTCGAAATCCAGGATGTCAAGCTCCGTCCCCAAAGCGATATGATCCTTCGGAACGAACGGAAACATCTTCGGTTCCTCCGAACGGAAAACCTCGACGTTCTCGGCTTCATCTTTGCCCCGCGGCGTATCGGAAGAAACCACATTCGGCACGGAAGCCGCCACTTTTTCGAACCGCTCACTCAGCGCGCGAAAATCCGGCTCGACCTCATCAATCTTCTGCCTGATCTCCTTCCCTTTAGCGATAACCTCCGCCCGCTCCTCCGGCGTCTGTGATCGCATGATGAGATCGTTGATATCGTTCTTCAGGGACTTAAGTTCCTCGAGCTCCCTCTGCATCTCCGCGCGTTCCCGATCGAGCCTGAGAAGCAAATCCAAATCACAATCACTCTTCTTGAGTGCGATCGCCTCGCGGATGATGGCCTCGTTTTCACGGATGAATCGGATATCAAGCATATTCGGTATGATTTCTGTACGCTATCGATTTATTCCAGATTAGATCGTTCGGGAAGAAAAAGCAAAAGCGCCCATTCTCTCCTTCCCACGATTCGCTCCCCCGAACGGTCACTTCCCCTCCTTGACCGCCGCCCGCAGAAAAGCGACAAAAAGCGGATGCGGCGCTATCAGCGAGGACTGGAATTCCGGATGGAATTGTGTCCCGAGAAAGAACGGGTGCTGCTTCTTCGGTAGTTCCGCGATTTCCATCAGCACTCCGTCCGGAGACGTGGCCGAGAAGATTAGGCCGGCCGCCTCAATCTGCCCGATGTATTCGGGATTGACCTCGTAACGGTGACGGTGCCGCTCGAGAATCGCATCCGATTTGTACGCCTCACGGGCGATACTCCCCGATTTCAGCATCGCAGGATACTGCCCGAGCCGCATCGTGGCACCGAAATTCTTCTTCCGGAGTTTCTCCACCTGCTCGGGCAGGATATCGATTACCGGGTGATTCGTCGTGCCGTTCACCTCTTTCGTATGCGCATCCGCGAGCTTCATGACAGAACGCGCGTATTCGATAACCATGAGTTGCATCCCGTAACAGAGTCCAAAATACGGCACCTTCTCCTCACGGCAGAATCGGATAGCCGAAACGATACCTTCGATACCTCGTCCGCCGAACCCGCCCGGAACCAGGATACCTTGGTACTGCCGGAGCGACTCCAACCGTTTCGGATCCGTTTCGAAGTCGGCACTGTCTATCCAGTCGAGCTCTATCTTCCGTCCGACCTCGCACGCCGCATGCTTCAACGCTTCGATCACGCTGATATAGGCATCGGAAAAGACATAGTCTCCGGTCTTGAAATACTTTCCCACTACGCCGATCCGTACGGTTTCGGTCGACTTTCGATTCCTCATGACCCGCTTCTCCCATACCGAGAGATTATCCCGTTTCTTCGCCTTCAGACCGAGTTTCTTGAGGAAGCGGTCGCCCAGGTGATCCTGCTCGAAATTGAGCGGCACATCGTAGATACTTTCGACATCGGGCGCGCTAATCACGTCTTCCTTGCGGATACTGCAATTCACGGCCAGCTTTTCTTTCCGCTTCTCGTCAAGAGGACGGTCGGAACGGGCGATGATGAAATCCGGCTGTATGCCCGTGCTATTCAGGGTGCGGACGGCATACTGGGTCGGTTTCGTCTTCATCTCACCGATCTTGCTCGGGATCGGAAGATAGCTGACCAACACTGAAAACACGTCGTTCGGATGTTCGAGCTTCATGATCCGGGCCGCTTCGAGAAAGAGGATATTCTGATATTCGCCTACCGTACCGCCAATCTCGATGATGGCGATGTCGGCCTTGGACGTCCGGACTGCCTTCTTGATGCGCCGGATGACTTCCTGGGGGATATGCGGAACCACCTCCACACAACGCCCTCCGTACTCCAGATTCCGCTCCTTCTCGATGACGGTCTTGTACACGAGCCCGGTCGTCATATAGTGGTCCCTCGAGAGTTCCAGTCCCATGAAACGCTCATAGTTCCCCATATCCTGGTCGGTCTCATACCCATCACGAAGAACGAACACCTCTCCGTGCTCAGTCGGATTCATCGTACCGGCATCGACATTGATATAGGGATCGATCTTGAGCGCCGTCACCGCGTACCCTTTCGACTGCAATATCAGACCGATGGAAGAAGTCGCGACACCCTTCCCGACACCGCTCATCACGCCTCCGACCACGAAGATGTACTTGGTCGACGCTTTCTTTTTCTGAGGACTTCGTGTTGCCATACGGTTCTTTTTTCTAAAGACAAAGAGCCGTCACGGGTGAGGAAACGACTCTTTGGGAAATTACATCTCTGAAAAACGAGAAGGCTATGCGCCTTGCACCTTCACCTCGAAGGAAGCCTCCACTCCCTTCCCGAAGCGGGCCATCACTTCATACTGGCCCACCGTCTTGAACGGCTTCGGGATATCGAGAATCTTCGGATCAATCTCGATGCCCTCGACCGACAATGCGGCGGCGATCTCCTCCGCCCCAACCGAGCCGAACAATCGTCCCTCCTCGGCCTTGGTGCGTATGACCACCGAACGATCGCGTAGCGCGTTCGCCTGCAGAAGCAGCGCTCTCTTCTCATCCGCTTTCTCCTCATCCAGCTTCCGCTTGATTTCTTCCGCCTGTCTGATTCCGGCCGGAGTGGCCACCTTCGCTATCCCCTGGGGAAACAGGAAATTCAAGGCATACCCGCTCGCCACCTCCTTTACATCGCCGACCTTGCCGATTTTCGGACTATCCTTCATGAGAATAACCTTCATACCCGAATATTTCACCGTATTAATACGTTTTTCAGTGTACAGGAAACGCTTCCTTCTTGGCAAGAAGCCGGGCCATTTCCGATCCGATCCCGAAAATACACACTAAAGGATCAGCATACTGTCCCCGAAAGAATAAAAGGAGAATCCATTCTCGATCGCCAACCGATAGAGGGGAACGATATCCCGCTTCGCCCCCTTATCCCGGAGAAAAGCATCAACCAAAAGCATGAGAGAAGTCTTCGGAAGATGGAAATTCGTCAGGAGCATATCGGCTCCTTCAAAATGGTGCGGCGGAAAGATGAAAATATCGGTCGGTCCAGAAAAAGCCGCAAAGTGTCCGGCCCGACAGACGGATTCGAGCGTACGGAGAGCGGTCGTCCCCACGGCGACAATCAGATGACCGTTCACTTTGGCCGTATTCAGGTCGCGCGCCACGTCATCCGACACCGAAATAGACTCGGTATGGAGAGACTTCGACACGAAGTTCTTCTCCGATAGGGGCGCGAATGTCCCCTGCCCGACATCCAGGGTGACCGAGAGGGATCGGATATCCTTCTTCTCCAACGAATCGAAGACTCTCTCGGTGAAATGCAATCCGGCGGTCGGTGCCGCGACCGATGCGCCAGAACGGGCAAACACGGTCTGATAACGCTCCCTCAGAATATCCTCGGGAATCCCGGCCCCTTCAAGATAGTGGGGCAGAGGCGTCTGTCCGAACCGCCCAATCATCTGGGAAATGGAAAACGATTCCTGACTGATCAATCGGACGAAAAAAATCTGTTCATCCTGCCCGATGACATCAAGATGATCCCCATTCGGAAAGAAGAGTTTTTGTCCGACCGAGACTTTCCGATCGACCAATACCGGTATGCGGTCGTCGCTTTCCCTCCGATTCATCAGGACGAACACTTCGATCTTGCCTCCGGTCTCCTTCGTCAACCACAAGCGGACCGGAAGAACCCGGGTATCGTTCAGGACCAGAAGCGATCGCTCAGGCAGGTACGACGCGATATTCCGAAAGGTATCGAATGACACCGTATCCGTTCGGGTATCATACACGAACAGGCGTGCGCTATCACGTGGTTCAACCCCCTGCTTGCGGATCAGCTCCGGCGGCAGTTCGTACTCATACCCATTCAGATCAGCTAATTTCATCATACGTCGGAAAACCGATTGACAATCCACAGAATCTACCAATCCCCCTTCTCCGGATGGTCTTCGGCGGATACGAGCGTTTCCGGTCGGCGAAGGATACGACACCAGAGGAAGCGCCGGAGCACATGCAGCTCCTCCACCCGAAGCCACACACACAAAGACAGATAGGCGGTTCCGCCTATGAACATTCCGAAGGACAGCTGCAAGAAAACCTTGAAGAAGGTGTCCAGCTCACTGACTGTCAGTGCGAATACGTATTTCGATACCTGAGCGAGCACTCCGGCCAGTACCGCGGCCAGCACGATCTTGAGGGCCGGAATCAGCATCCGGGTATCGTCCCAATAAGAAGACCGCCGCTTGAGCATGAAATACAGCAACCCGAAGTTTACTATCGTCACACATGAGAATACCAGCGCGAGCATCTCGATGGAAAAATAAGATGACTGCCACAGGATGATAAGCAGGAAGATATGCAGGATGCCTGCCCCACAAGCAATCAAGAGCGGTATTCTCGTATTCTGAAGAGCGAAGAAACCTCGAGAGAAGAGCGGGATCAGACTCTGTGCGAAAAGACTGACCGAGAGCAGTGCTAAGATATTGAAGGTCACAATCGTGTCTTCCCAATTGAACTGTCCGCTCCCGAGAATCACCCGAACAAACTGCGCCCGAAAAACGATCATCAGGGCCGAGAGAGGCAACACGAAAAACAAAATACGTCGTGTCGTATCCGCCAGCAACGTGAAAAAAACTCTTTCTTTATGCTCGGCGGCGGCGGCGGACAGCGCCGGAAACACGGCCACTGAAAAAGCAACTCCAAAAATCCCCAAAGCGACACTCTGAATGTTATTCGCGAGCGTGAACGCAGCCAGACTCCCTGAGACCAAAAGGGAGGCAAACCCGGTCATCACCAGGAGACTGACCTGATTCACTCCCATACTGAGAGAACGCGGAATCATAAGGCGGACCACTCGCCTGAGCACCGGATTCCGGAATGATGTTATCGGGCGGAAACGACTACGCCACCCGACCATCGTGAAAGCAGGCCATTGTGTCAGCATGTGCAATAGGGAGCCGACCACCACTCCCCAACCGAGGCCACGCGCACCGAAAAACGGCACCAATGCCAGGATACCGAAGATGATTCCCACGTTATAGAAAATCGGGGCGAGAGAATAAGCGATGAAGCGATGAGAAGACATCAGTACCCCGCTCAAAACGGCGCTCACCGCCAGAAACAGGGGTGAGAAGAGCATGATCCGAGTCAGACCGATCGTCAGCTCGCGTTTCTCCCCGACGAATCCCGGTGCGACGGCCGTCACCACAGAGTCGGCGAATATCATCCCCAACAGACAGATCCCACCGAGTGCCAATATGAGCCACCATAAGACATCCGAAGCCAATGCCCGAGCCTCAGACTCCTTGCCCCGAGACCGCAGCTCCGTGAACACCGGAAGGAATGCGGCGGAAAGAGCACCGAGGACGATCAGGCTGTAAAAAAGATCCGGGAGACGGAAAGCGGCATAGTACGCATCCAGCGTATCCCCGGCCCCGAACCGAGCGGCCAACAGACGATCCCGCAGGAATCCCAGAAAACGACTGGCGATTCCCGCAAGAGAAATGATGAAAGCGGCCATCCCGATGGTCTGCGTCGTTTTCAGTCCTATGCGCCGCCACAATCGTATCATCTGTTCCTATGGTGGAGGAATATGTTATTTCCGGAAGACCGCCTACCGCTCATACGTGAACGCGGTTCCTATGAATCGATCCGTTTCCAGGTTCCCTTCGAACACGACTCTCCGTCCATACGGTATCAAATCCCCGCCCGTCTGCCAAACGCTCTGCCACCTTTCCGGGTACGTGATTTCGGATCGCAGTGCGCTTCCGAGCGTCCCCGATTGTTTCTGATAGAGCACGGAAAACCGTTCCGCTCCACCCTGTCGGAGTTTTTCCATATCGAAGCTCCAGGGCAACCGATACGTCAATTCCACCGTAACGCTCTCGCCCGGACTCACGTATACCCAGGCTCCGAATACTGTCTTCCCATTCTCTTCCCCGATACGAGTACCACTCTCCTCATGGACACGCTCATTTCCCTCCTGAACCTCCACGGATGCATCACGTCGGAAACCGAGAGCGTCGTACTCGAGCGGCGGCTCAGGAAATTCCCACGTCGTCCCCTTGACCGACAGAAGTTCCGAACCGAGAGGGACGTAGACCCTCAGATAGTCAGCATTCACCTTATTCCACCACTCATACGGAGTATGCCCGCCGGTATGCCGACGCGTGATCAGGAGCGTGTCGGTGATCGAACCATCGACCGCGATATCGGCCCGGTGCGAAACGGATTCTTCGATCACGCCATCCGTCTTGTATCCGTTGATATTGCTATGGACGACGCTGACGAAATCCTTTTCCGTGTCCAGCAGCCTCCCCGACCAACCGGCATGGTCGATCATCTCCTCGACTTCAGCATGTCTCGCATACAGGAGCACGTGCTTCTCATTGAGACCTCGGACCAGGATTTCCGCTACCCGCAGGAATTCCCGATAGTCTCCGATTTTCGTCATACGATCGAAGACCTCCACGGACAGATCGGAGAGTATTTTCTTCGGATTGTTCTCCGTCTTATCATACTTCTCCTCCACCTGCTCCTGGACTATCTGGATGAAATTCTCCGCATCAATCGTCA
>JAUPWI010000046.1 GCA_030916545.1 Patescibacteria group bacterium
AGAATTTCGGCTGCAAACCTTTCAAAGCTTGTCAGGTTACGAAAGTAACCCTCCGTACTTTTCAAGGTTTTCGCACGAAATTCTCTCGTTTTCCCTCGACATGAGATTTGAGATAGATACTAAGCCGGGTGGTCTGGTATCAGTTTTCTTGGTATACTTTGGCATCCTCCTTCGGTGATATCTGATTAATGATCGAAATGATGAAGAAAGCGCTGGAAGTCGAACAGATACGCAAGACGTATGTCGGGGGTGTCGAGGCACTCAAGGGAATCGATCTTTCCATCGAGGAGGGGGATTTTTTTGCGCTGCTCGGACCGAACGGCGCCGGGAAGACGACGCTGATCAATATCTTGTCCGGACTGGTGAGCAAGACTTCGGGGAAACTTTCGGTGCATGGTATTTCCATCGACGATGACGCCGCTCAGGCGAAGCTGCGGGTCGGGGTCGTGCCTCAGGAGTTCAATTTCGGGATTTTCGAGAAAGTGCTCGATATCGTGCTCGATCAGGCCGGGTATTACGGGATTTCCCGCCGTCAGGCTTATCCGAATGCGAAGAAGTATCTCGCACAACTCGGGCTTTGGGAGAAGAAAGACGTGCAGGCACGTGAATTGTCGGGCGGCATGAAGCGACGGCTGATGATCGCCCGCGGATTGGTGCATGATCCGAAATTCCTTATCCTTGATGAACCGAC
The DNA here is from genome assembly GCA_030916545.1 of Patescibacteria group bacterium. Classification (GTDB taxonomy): domain Bacteria; phylum Patescibacteriota; class Minisyncoccia; order Moranbacterales; family UBA1568; genus JAGOSP01. Next base: position 692 of record JAUPWI010000046.1, read on the forward strand.
CGCCGGAGTGGATATCGAATTGCGTCGGGGAATGTGGGATTTTCTGCGTGAATTGAATCGTGACAAAGGCGTGACCATTCTTCTTACGACACATTACCTGGATGAGGCGGAGGAGCTTTGTCGCAATATGGCGATTATCAATCGGGGAGAGATTGTGGCGTCAGGTTTGATCAGGGATCTGCTGGCGACGATGGAAGATGAATCGGTGATACTTGACCTGGACCATGCTCCGGACGAGGGGGCACTTTCTGATTTGGCCGCATTTCATCCTCGAATAATCGAAACATCCCTCGAAGTGACGATAAATAAGCAGCATTCGATCTCCCGGCTGATACAGCTGCTTTCGGCTGCCGGTCTCGAAGCACTCTCTCTTCGGAATGCGTCGAATCGTCTGGAGGCGTATTTTCTCCGGATGACCAAGAAGGAGGATGAATAAATTGGATAGTATGAGCGCCATATGAATTTCAAGCGGAATTATGTTGCCTATCAGACCATCGTTCACAAGGAAGTGACTCGCATGTTGCGGGTGTGGACACAGACACTTCTACCACCAATCATCACAATGGCGCTGTATTTTGTGGTGTTTGGGAAATTCATTGGTTCACAGATAGCGGATATCGATGGCTTTTCCTACATGCAGTTCATTGTCCCGGGACTGGTGATGATGTCGGTGATCATGAACGCTTTTATGCATACCGTGTCTTCTTTCTATTTCGCCAAATTCCAGAAGACTCTCGAGGAGATACTGGTGTCGCCGACTCCGTACTGGGTGGTCATCGCTGGCTATGTCACCGGAGGGGTCATACGAGGTCTGCTTACGGGCTCGCTCGTCCTCGGTGTGGCGCTTTTCTTCACGCGTATCCACTTCGAGCATTGGCTGGCCGTCTTTCTGTTCGCACTTCTGGCCGCCATTCTCTTTTCGTTGTTCGGTCTTATCAATGCGGTGTTTGCGAAGAGCTTCGACGGGGTGTTCATCATTCCGAATTTCGTCCTGACACCACTGACCTATCTCGGAGGCGTCTTCTATTCGGTGAAGCTGCTGCCGGAATTCTGGCAGTCGGTGTCTCTTTGGAATCCGATGGTATACATCATCGGCGGGTTCCGTTACGGCATGCTCGGTATTACCGACACGGATATTAGGCTAGCTTTCGGGGCGCTTTTCCTGTTCGTATTTTCGGCGTTCTCCTTTACGTGGTGGCTTTTCCGGACAGGTAAGGGTTTGAGGGCTTGAATAAAGACTTTCCGGGGGAAGGATGACTATTGCATTTTCCGTCGAAATGTGCTACCATGGAAACAAGTAAGTTTTCTTTCGAGTCCTGCAGTAGAGGGCAGGATAGCGTTCGCAAGCGTTTCTCGGTGGCGAAGTTGTTGCTTCTCCCAGTCAAGTGCCAAGAAGGAAGGTCGTCTTACGGTGTAATCAGTTCGAAGCAACACAGTATGTCAACAAAGTTGTATGTCGGCGGTATCTCGTACCGTTCGACGGAAGATTCGCTCGCTGAAGCTTTCGCGCAGGCCGGTTCGGTCGTATCCGCGAAAATCATCACCGATCGCATGACTGGTCGCTCGCGCGGTTTCGGGTTTGTCGAGATGGGAAGCCCGGAGGAAGCGCAGCGTGCCATCGATATGTGGAACGGAAAAGAACTCGACGGCCGCACCTTGACGGTCAATGAGGCTCGACCGCTCGAAGATCGACCACGAAACTAGTTTTCGTCTGAGAAGTATCGGGAGACCTCGGCAGTGATGCCGGGGTCTTTCGTTTCGTTCGTATGGGTACGGACGCGCTGGAAAAGATCGCCCGGACATTCCTGTTTCCGCGTGACGGGATTCGAGGAGATGGTGTATACTGAAAAAAGAATCGCCCGGATATCCTTATGCAAAAAATACTCCTGCTCGCTCTCGCCTTCGGCTTCATCGGGGTCGGCCTGTTCGGTTTCACCTGCGGATCATTGCCGGGGACTTTCGATATCGAT
>JAUPWI010000006.1 GCA_030916545.1 Patescibacteria group bacterium
AATGCCCCATTGGAGCACCCTCTTGAACTCAAGAGAACTCCAGTGGGGCGCTTTTTTTCTTCACGCCTCCTCGTGATATACTAGAGACGCAGACAAAAATCAATACCAAAATACGTGTGTATGAAACATTTTTCTGGGGATATTTCTATCGTGCTCGGCGGAGCGGCTGGACAGGGAATCCAAACGGTTGAAGCAATGCTTGTGTCGGTTTTGAAAGCCGAAGGGTATCGCATTTTCGCATCCAAAGAATATATGTCACGCATTCGGGGTGGATCGAATTCCACAGAAATCCGTATTGGTCGACATACACCCCGTGCTTATGTAGATCGGATTGATTTTCTGTTAGCACTTGATAAGGCAGTGGTTGAACATCTCGCCTCACGTATCAGTAAACACACGATTCTTCTCGGAGAAAAAGAGAAGATAGGCCGCGAGGATATCCATATCATCGATGTCCCTTTCACTCGGTTATCAGCCGAGCTTGGCAACCCTGTTTTTGCTTCGACGATTGCGGTGGGGGCGGTGCTTGGGATGCTCGGAGCCGAAAGGGGACCTTTTGAAGCATATTTGCGAGCACATTTTGCAAGGAAGGGTGACGAAGTTGTCACGAAAAATCTTGAGGCAGCAGCGAAAGGAATGGATCTCGGTAAGCATATCGCCTTTATGGAAGGATTTGAGGTGACTCTGAAAAAAGACGAATCCGTTTGCAGCGAGCTTCTTTTGGATGGCAATACAGCGCTCGGTCTTGGGGCACTTGCCGCCGGCTGTAATTTTATTTCTTCGTATCCGATGTCACCCGGTACAGGAGTCCTGACTTTTTTGGCGAGTAAGAGTCGTGATTTTGGAGTCGTCATTGATCAGGCAGAGGACGAAATCGCAGCTATCAATATGGCTATTGGAGCCTGGTATGCTGGTGCGCGCGCTTTGGTCACGACTTCAGGTGGTGGTTTTGCACTCATGTGCGAAGGAGTCAGTCTTTCAGGGATGATTGAAACACCAGTGGTAGTTCATATCGGTCAGCGACCAGGACCAGCAACGGGGCTGCCAACCCGCACCGAACAGGCGGATCTCAATCTCGTGCTCTACGCCGGGCACGGTGAATTTCCGCGCGCGATCTTTGCGCCAGGAACACCAGAACAATCTTTTCATGCAATGCAGCAGGCATTCGAGACGGCGGATCGTTTTCAAATACCAGTGTTCGTGCTTTCCGATCAATACTCATTAGATGCTCTCTCCACAGTTCCTCGGGAACGACTGGAGCTTTTGCCAATGACGAATTATGTTACCGAGACGACTGTGAGTTATCAGCGTTATGTCGTGACTGAGGACGGTGTGTCGCCACGAGGTATTCCGGGGTATGGAACCGGACTTGTCGGAGTTGATAGCGATGAACATGATGAGTCGGCACATATCACCGAGAGTGCCTCAGTTCGAGTTGCGATGCACGAGAAACGACTGCGCAAACTCGATCTTCTGAAAGAAAATGCTCTTTTACCTGAGTCGATTGAGGCTGTAAAAGGAGCCAAAACATTGGTAGTGACGTGGGGCTCGAATCGGGGAGTACTCGAAGAAGCGCTCGCTCATATCAAGGATCCTTCCGTCGCGGGATTACATTTTGCTCAAGTCTACCCGATCAATCCACAGGTGAAAAAAATGTTGGCACGGAAAAGAATCGTGGTGATGGAAAATAATGCCACCGGACAATTCGCACAGCTCTTAGAACAAGAGCTTGGAATCGAAGTCTCGGAACGGATCTTGAAATATAACGGCTCACCTTTTTCGGTTGAAGAAGTCATAGGACAGGTTAAGAAGATTTCCGATATTTGATTTTAGAATATGTCTCCGGCCATCGTACCGATAAAATCATTTACTGATTTGCATGTCTGGCAGGAGGGCCACAAACTTGCTGTACAGGTATACGTTTTCACAAAAACATTTCCGAAAGAAGAGACTTTTTCGTTGGTGGATCAGATGCGTCGAGCTGCGGTGTCTGTAACATCAAATATCGCAGAAGGTTTTGGGAGACAGACATATAAGGAAAAGGTGCAATTTTATTATATAGCTCAGGGATCCCTGACGGAATTAAAAAACCAGCTGTTGATCGCTCGGGATATAGGATATGGAAAGAAAGGAGACTTCCAAGTATTAGCTGAACAAGCGAATCTCGCACACAAACTTTTGATCGGATTGATTCGCAAATCAAAGGAGATACTCAAATCATAAATCTAAAATCCAAATTCTAAAATCTGTTTATGATCGACAAAAAACTCTACGACATGCCGCATGGGACCGACAATGCCTGGTGTCCGGCTTGTGGGAATTTTCCCATCCTGACCATCGTGAAGACCGCGCTGGCCGAGCTCGGTCGGGTTCCGGAAGAGGTCGTGATCACGTCGGGGATCGGACAGGCTGCCAAGACGCCGCACTATCTGCGTGTGAATTACTTTAATGGTCTACATGGTCGGGCGCTCGCACCGGCGGTCGCGACCAAAATCGCCAATCCGAAACTGACAGTCATCGCGGAGAGCGGGGACGGCGATACTTATGGGGAGGGAGGGAATCATTTTCTTCATACCATCCGTCGCAATCCGGATATCACGAATATCGTGCACAACAATATGATCTATGGCTTGACCAAGGGTCAAGCCTCGCCGACTTCCGAGCAGGGTCTCGTGACGCCGCTCCAACCAGGAGGGGTCATCGTCGAGCCGTTCAATCCGATATCGGTCGCGATTTCACTCGGCGCGACATTCGTGGCGCGGGCCTACGCGGGGAATATCCCACAAGCCATATCCATCGTGAAACAGGCTATCGAACACCGAGGGTATGCTCTCGTGGATATCTTTCAGCCTTGTGTGGTGTTTAATAAACAGAATACGTATCAGTGGTTCATGGAACATACATATCTTCTCGATGAGGCGTATGATGCGACCGATCAGGCCGCGGCCTGGAAGATCGGTATGGATCAGGAACGTTTGGCACTCGGAGTCATTTACCGCCAGACCGGACGACCGACCTACGAAAGTTTGGTTCGCGAAGGTGACGACCTGCTCTTCCATCGGACACGCGACGATGCCAAGGTTCGAGCACTCGTCGATTCGTACGTGAAGAAATAAGAGAGTCAAAAAACCGCCCCGACGTACTACTGGGGCGGTTTTTTTGTATATCCCTATCGAGAGAGGCTTTCAGTCCCAGCCGAGGCGGATTTTGGCTTCCTTGTTCATCTTGTCCGGTGTCCAGGGCGGATCGAAGACGAGATCGATTTTCACCTCCTCGATCCCGTCAATCTCCATGAGCCGATCCTCGATATCTTTCTGGATGGCGGGAAAGAGCGGGCAACCGATGGTGGTCAGTGTCATGGTGACGGTGGCGATACCTTCCTGGGAAAGAGCAGTCGAATAGACGAGTCCGAGATCATATATGGACACGCCAAGCTCCGGATCAAGCACGAGCTTGAGTTTCCCGGTGATTTCCGTCGTCAGTTTTTTGACTGATTTTTTCATAGATGCGGACGTATGCTTTCTTGAATACAAAAACCAGACAAAACAGGGGATTCGGAAATATTGCAGACTTCTCTTTTTCCGTGTTTCGGCTGGCTTTTTGTTTTTGAGACGTTTTCCCGCGAATCCGTCATCGAACGGTGATGGTGAAACCGGAGGATTTTCGTTATTCCGGGAAGACCTGTTTGCCGGTCTGATCCTTGATGATAATGGCGGCCACCGGGCAGGCGCGTGCGGCGTTGAGCAGGGTTTCGGTATCTTCCTCATCGGCCGTCGCGAGGACGGCGGCTTTGCCGCTTTCATCGAGCGCGAAAGTCTTCATAGCGATCGCGGTGCAAGGGGCCGCTCCGATACAGACATTCGAGTCGACTTCGACGGTCCAACCGTTCGCGAGTTTCACTGGTCCGTAGGGACGCGCTTCATCTTTCCATGCCATAGGATTATGCATGCTTATGATTTAAGGGCTTTCGTGAAGGTCTCGAGCGAGAGCAGCGCGCACTTGAGGCGATTCGGAGAAAGGTCCACTCCCAGAAGGGCCAGGAGATCATCTTTTCCGATCCGTCGGGCTTCCTCGGGATTTTTTCCGATGAGGAATTCCGTGAGAAGCGACGCGGAGGCCTGCGAGATGGCGCAGCCGGAACCGGAGAACATCACGTCTTCAATGATACCATCCTTTATGAGAAGCTGCATCTCGAGACGGTCGCCGCAGGTCGGATTGTGGGCGTTCGCAGCGTGGGTGTGCCGGGCAAGCGTACCGTGGTGGCGCGGATTCCGGTAGTGATCGAGTATGATGGCCTGGTAGAGGGAAGACATGAGAGATTTTCGAATAGAGATTTTAGATTGACGAATGGAGAGGAGTTTTTGTGTCGAAGAGAGTTCGGGCGTTTTTGATGCCTGAGATGAGTTTTTCGACATCCTCTTCGGTGTTATATATTCCGAAGCTGACGCGGGCTGTCGCGGAGAGTCCGAGTTTCCGGTGGAGCAGGGCGGCGCAGTGTTCGCCGGCGCGGATAGAGATATCGTGCTCACCGAGGATCTGCGCCAGGTCATGCGGATGGATATGGTCGAGTGTGAAGGAGATGAGGCCACCTCGTTTTTCAATATCATCCGTTCCGAGAATATGGATCTGATCACCGAAATTTTCACGCAGTCGAGTAAGAGTCATAGTGAGAAGATTTTTTTCGTGTGTGCGAATGGTCTCGAAGCCGATGTGTTCGAGAAACGTGATGGCGGCACCGAGGCCAATGACGCCAGAGATGTTTGGTGTTCCGGCTTCGAAACAGAAGGGACTCTCTTTGTACTCGGTCGGCTCTGCACAGGCATCGACGACCATGCCACCACCGAAAGTAGTCGGCCTGAGCGTTTCGAGGAGTGCCTGCTTTCCAAAGAGTATGCCGACACCGGTTGGGCCGTACATCTTGTGTCCGGAAAATGCGACCAGATCCGCATCCCACTGTGCGACATCGATCGGGAAATGACCGGCCATCTGTGCGGCGTCGACGATGACAATGGTTTCCGGATTTCGGTTGCGGATACGCTTGATGATGTCAGTGATCGGATTCCGGGTTCCAAAGACATTCGAGAGAGCTGAGAGAGCGACTATCCTCGTCTTGGAATCGATGAGCGCGATGAGCTGGTCGGTGTCGATACTCCCTTCTTCGGTGAAGGGGATGAGACGGAGCGGGATGTTTTTGGTGTGAGCAAGCTCTCCCTTTGAAGAGTGGCGGGCAAGTTCGATCCAAGGGAGAGAGTTCGAGTGATGTTCGAGTTCGGTGGTGATGATATGGTCACCCGATCGGAGTGTAGGAGCAAGCAGGGCGGCTGCGAGATTGAGCGAGGCGGTCGTGCCGGAAGTGAAGATGATCTCGCGTTCGCTTTCGGCCCCGATGAATCGGGCGACTTGCGAGCGGACGGCCTCGAAGCGTTCGGTCGTTGCTTCGGCGAGGGGGTAGAGTCCTCGTCCGACATTGGTCGAAAACGCTTCCTCGTATTCTCGTTCTGCGGCGATGACCTCTTGCGGCTTGGGGCAGGTCGCGCCCGCGTCCAAATAGACCAGGCTCGGATGCCGGTCGAAGAGGGGGAAATGGTGTTTGATGGTATGAGTGTTTAGCATAGAAATGAAGGAAAAGAGATGAGGCGTGATCGAGCGTAGGGTAACAAACTTTTTCCTTGCTGTGTGTTCGGAAACACAGGGCATCAGAAAAAGCTTGTTACCCTACGCCTAGCATCCTTTTTAAGGAATGTGCATACGCTTTTTCAAATGAGTAGTTTCGGGAACAGGAAAATCGATTCCGAGTGTTTGGATTTTTTCGAAGAGGTCTTGACTGAATCCTTGGGCGATGAGTGCGATGGCGGCAGCTTCGGAGAGGCCACGGCTTCGGAGGAAGAAGAGTTGCTCTGGATCGGGTGCGCTCATGGTGGCCGCATGGCCGCAGCGGACATCGTCAGTTTCGATTTCGAGCGAGGGGAAAGAAGATGCTTTGACGTCTGACGAGAGCAGCAGGTGACGCATTTCCTGGTGTCCGCTTGATTGGGATGCATTTTTGGCTATGGAGAGCGATCCTTTCCAATGACAAATGGCCTGGTCGGAAAGAATACTTCGTCCAGTGAAAGAAGAAACGGTTTGTGGCGCCACATGGACTTGGTGAATGGTGCTGTCGACTTGGGTGTCCTCAGCGAGTTCGAACAGGGCGAAGATATGCGCTTCCGCTCGGGGGCCGGTGAGTTCGAAGGAGATATTGCCACCGCGATTATGAAGAAAAAACACCGTCTGCTCGTCGGCGGCGAGGCGGTAGGTCGTCTGTGTATCGTGCGTGATGTCGCGGAAGGAGAACATATTTCTCGTTTATAATTTATAACTCACCATTTGTAACTTATAACCTATGACTCACAACTCATACGAGAAATCTCAGAGGAAAAATACTAGAATCGATTTTTTGTTCAGTCGGGGTGCAGAGATATATTTTTTCCTTGCGACGTGTTCGGAAACACCAGCATCGGAAAAAACATATCCCTGCACCCTGCTTATGTGGAGTTGGATGTTTTGAGTTTGACTTTTCCATTAGGTACTCATCGTTTATTGCCAGTGAGAGGTTATGAGTTGTCAGCCATGGATAGCGAGTAAGTGTTTTATCCGACGCTGCCTTCCATTTCGAGTTGCATGAGACGGGTGAGCTCGACGGAGTATTCGAGAGGAATTTCCTTGACGACCGGATCGAGAAAACCGTTGACGAGGAGTCCCTCGGCGTCAGTTTTTTTGATGCCACGACTTTGGAGATAGAAAAGTTTCTCGGCGGAAATTTTCTCGACGGTAGCTTCATGTTCGACTTGAGCGGAAGATTCATTGATCCGCATGGTAGGGTAGGTGTCGGAACGGGAAAGCGAATCGAGGAGCAGGGCATCACAGACAACTGATGTTTTGGCTCCGGTCGCCCCGCGTCCGATATGCACAAGGCCGCGATAGCTGGTTCGTCCGCCGTCTTTGCTGATAGATTTGGAAACGATACGCGAGGTGGTATCGGGAGCCTGATGGATCATCTTGGCTCCGGCGTCCTGATGCTGTCCTGATCCCGCGTAGGCGATGGAAAGGACTTCGCCTCTGGCACCACGTCCAGCCAGATAGACAGCCGGATATTTCATGG
>JAUPWI010000047.1 GCA_030916545.1 Patescibacteria group bacterium
AGTATGGAAGAAGATAGGAAGAGGACGAGCAGGGCGGGTTCTCCCGATACGAGAAAGTTTCTTGTCGAGACGGCTGCGCAGCCTCCGTAGAGTACAGAAGTGAAGATGAAGGTGAGTCCGGGAAGGGAGGTGCTGAGGAATTCCGGATCATCCGTTTCGAAGTTCGGGAAGAGGGCACCGAGGGCGAGTCCGTAGAGCGTCACAGTAGCCGAAGCGATGCCGATGATACCGAGAACAAGCACATGCTCGGAGAAGGAGAGTGTGATTGTGATGGTATTGAGCAGGGAGAAGAGGAGGCCGAGAAAGGTCATGAGCGGGATATGGAAGCCGGCGCGGGCGAGAAAAGTCTTGGATCCGTCAATCGGGGCGCTTTCGACGACCCAGTACATTTTTTGTTCCATACTGAAGGAGGGAAAGACGAACCGGAGAACGAACATATTGACGAAGTAGATGGCAGCGGCTACTTGAAAGGTGATGACGATATAGGGAATCACAGTCGGCCGTTCGGAGAGCTGATGATTCAGGATGAAAAGAGAGCCGCTTTGGAGCAGCCAGATGAGGCAGAAGAATCCGAACCAGCTCATGTTTCGCGTATTGCGGAAAAAGGCGAGGATTTCCTTCCGAAAGAGCGCGTCGAGTGGACCTCTGGCGTGCGCAAGAGCGCCGATCGAGGAATGGATGCGTGTTATGTGCGCGGAATCGGTTTCCTGGAGATGCTGCCAGAACAAGAGATGATCTTTCCTTAAGAGCAGGAACGGGATCAGGGCGATGCCGAGGAGAGCGGCGAGTATCGCTATGCTTCGGAATAGGAGTCCGGTGTCGTCGTGGCTTGCGGCAAAGAATGCGAGCGCCGCCGGATGGGAAGGGAGTGCGGCGAAATGCGATCGGATGAGAGTGGTATCGGCGACGGTCTTTTCGACGGTCTCGACGGAAAAAAGGGTATGGAGTGATACTGATCGGGCGTGTTGCCAGGCGATGCCTATCAGGAAGGCGGAGATGAGGAAAACGAGCAGGATGAGAGTCTGTTTTTTGAGGAGTACCTTTTGGAAAAAGGAGAGTGTCTTGGCGGCCAGAAAGATGCAGGAGAGTGCAGACACGACGGCGAAGGCGACAAAGAGGGTGAGAGCGAAGATGGTCAGGAACGCTCCTGAGAAAGAGACGGTGTAGGACAGGCTGAGTGCGAGGAGGGCGGGAACGACCAGAAGCAGTATCGGCCAGAGTGAGGTGAGAAACATGCGGGAAAGAACGAGGGTTGGTATCAGTAAGAATTTCGGGGAGAGAGCGAGGAGCTTGTCTTTTCCTGAAAACAGACTAAAGAGCCCCGTGATGAGCGCGCTCATGAATGTCAGGATGAGGACCGTCAACATGAAGAGCTCGGAGAGGTAAAGAAGAATGGTTTCCTTAAAGTATCCGGAGAGCGAGAGGAAGCGGAATCCGTGGAGGAAGAACGAGAAAATCCCCGCTGAGAGTGCGAGGAGGAGCAGGAGAAAGAGCGAGGCGGTGGTGATTTTGGCAGCGCGATTTTGCGAAAAGTACCGGATGATCCTTCGGGCAAAATGGCGAGAGAGGAGTGGAAACACAGTCTTAGGCGGTGATGATATTGTAAACGGTTTCGAGGGAAGCGGATTGGGTCTGATGCAGGCGTTCTCGGATATCCGCGAGACTTCCTGTCGAGATGAGTTTTCCGTGTTTGAGCACGCCGATACGATCTGAAATCGTTTCAGCGACCGGGAGCGTATGCGTGACGAGGAGTACCGAGCCGCCCCGTTCGGCGAATCCGGTGAAGATGTCCTTGGCGACGAGCGCGCTTTCGGGGTCGAGGCCGACGATGGGTTCATCGACGAGTAGGAGTTTCGGTTCGTGGAGCAGGGCCGCAAGGATGCTGAATTTCTGCTTGTTTCCCCGTGAATACCCATCGAAGTCATCCGTTTCGCTCCCATCGATCCGAAAGAGAGGGAGGAGCTCGCGGATCTTCCTCGTTCTCGTGGTCGCATCGACATCATAGAGCGCCCCGACGAAGTGAAGGAATTCCTCGCCGGTCATGCCGGGCCAGGCGGCCGGTTCATCCGGGATATACCCGATGAGGGATTTGGTTTTGAGCGGTTCTTTGGTGGTATCGTCCTGACCGACGGTGATGACGCCTCGGTCCGGACGGAGGAGGCCGACGATCATTTTGAGAAGAGTCGTCTTGCCGGAACCGTTCGATCCAATCAAGGAAAAGATTTCGCCCGGGGTGACCGAAAAACTGACATCGTCGACGGCCGTCTTCTCGCCGTAGTGTTTGGTGACGTGGTCGAGGATGAGCATATTGTTTCAGAGAAAAAAAGCGGAACCGATGCTCTCATCATATCAAAGAGTATGAGCGAACGGAAGCGGGATGCGATCCATCTCAGGGAGTCGGCAGGACATATCGTTTTGACAGTTCGGGAGTGATGTGTGAAGCGAGAAAGGTATAGGCGCCGAGGACTTCGGTCGAATCAGCAGTGATGCCTGGATAGCGGTTGACTTCGAGGAGATACGGAAGTCCGGTCAGCTTATCGATGATGATATCGGCGCGCGACCAGGAGAGTCCGAGGAGTCCGCTGGCGCATATCGCCATGTCCCGGATATTTTCCGGTATGCTCTCGACATCGACAAAGTGTTCTTTGGCGCCGTTACAGGTATTGTTGCGGAATTCTCCCTGGGAGGGATAGCTTTTTTCGCCTGAGACGACTTTGCCGTTCACGACCATGATACCCCAGTCATATTCATTTTGGATGAAACGCTGAAGAAGAAATCGTTTATTTTTCGGCAGACCGGCCATTTTTTCAAGCAGCTCCGTTTCGGTAGCGACATATTCGGAATCTTTGCCTTTGGATCCCCGGATATCCTTTATGATGAGTGGGTAACCGCAGACTTCCCTGATGAGCGGCATACTCGCTTCGAAGCGGGCGC
>JAUPWI010000048.1 GCA_030916545.1 Patescibacteria group bacterium
GTGCATCTCCCAGGCCTCTGCCAAGAGCGACGGGGGTAGGACATTTTCCCGTTCCACATCGTCCGCATCCGGCTTGTCCCGATGATCGTCCTGGCCCGCAAGAAATCGCCCGAACTCAGAAATATCTCCGATCGATTTGCCATAGGCATCCGTGAACGCCCGATAGCGCGTCCGGGTCGCGTCGAATGAGACGAGTGATTCCCCTGTCCGCTCGAGGTACTCACGCGAAGGGAGAAGGCCGTAGGCTCCTGGCATGTGTTCGGCCAATTTTCTGGCCTCGTCCCGAGCGATCAATGTTCCGAAAAGCACCGATTCGTCGTAGCCGTAGAGGAGCGAGAGCATCGCTATCGGCGTGCCCATCTGCGGCGTCCCGACCATCGCGACCGTATCCACCCGATCGGCGAGCCCCTGGCGTTCGAGTTCCATCAGGATCGCTTTGGCAAGCAGTCCGCCATTCGAATGCGCGACGATCGTCACCTTGCCGCTCCGGGAAGATGCCGCAAGCGCGAGAGCCGCTTCGACCGCCGACCGGAGCTGACCATGCTCACCCGGCGACCCGGAGCGCGCGACCTCCTCAACATTCCCCCGCCAGTCATACGCAAACGACTCGTATTCGTTGATCGTGCCTGCCGACTTCAATTCCTCGAGTCGATCGAGAAAAGACGTGTAAATATCGGACGCCCCGACCCCGCTCAACACATCGCCTTCTTTGATGTACACCGGCTTAATACTCTTCCCGTCCGCATCGAGCTCGAGGTCCTCGATATCGTCTCCGAAATAATTCGGCGGCCAGAGTTGATCTTCGGTGCCGTGAGCGCCACTGGTATAGAGCCGGCTCAGTTTGATCCCGGGAAGCAAGAGGACATTCGATGGGCAGACACCCGTGCACCGGAACGGAGCCTGGTTCCATCCGATGAAGGTCACGTCTCCGAGGAGTCGTTCGCCCGGTGACGAGAAGAACGGTCCATAACTCGGTCCGTCGGCATGTCCATACCAGTTGTCCATCAATCGCACGTGCTCGGAATATTCACTCGCCCAATGTCCCTCCGGAAACGAGAAATGCGTCTCGACGGCGATGCGGTCACCACTCCCTTCGAAATCGGATTGCGTCACGGAAAGCAAGTCGTACGAGGTCCAGTCGTCTCCAAAGGAAAGTTCCGCCTCGATGGCCGCTGCCGCGCTTCCGATGAATGCTGAATGCTCGATCTTCACCCGACCGTTCGTCAAGTGCAGCGCCGGGTCACGGAACGCTCTCACCCGGTTCGCTTCCGCGGTATCGATAGAAAACATATCCCTCACGCTCCGCCCCATGCCGACCTGGGTAGGACAGTGCTTGCCCTCATCGGATACCTGGCGACCGAGATGATCGAAATCGACGAAGCGGAATACAGAATCCTCGCTCACGTCATCACTCTCCACGTTTTCGGAAAACTCGATCGTCCCGCTCGGGAACACTTCAGGAAAACACTCGGTGTCATACTCATCGCGCCAGCCCTCCGGAATCACCGAAAGATCCGGTTCCTGCTTGGTGAAGACGATGCGGTCGGTTGCCGTCCCGTGGGCCAAGATACGACCGTCATAGACCATGATTCGATCCATCTCGATATGCGTTCCCGCCTCGATAGTCAGAGTCGCATTGTTGACGATGACCACCGGCTTGGCCAGATCGGCTCGAGTCAAAGTACCCTGCCAGGTCGTATCATGATCGATGACAACATAGTCATCGTAGTTCGTCCAACCAGTATCATCATCTGCATGCGCGATAAAGAATGCCACGCTCAGTCCGAATACCACAAAAAATATTCCTACCCATCGAAACCGAATACTCTGCCAGAAAATCATAGGTGTTATCCAAAGATTGATTAACCCTAGTATACAAAAATATCTCTCCCGCAAGAAGAGATATTTTTTTGTTCTGCTGTATTGTCATTCTCTACTCCTTGGATGCCAGACGGGTCGGTGGGAAGATGACCGTTTCGCGGACGGAACGGTCGAGAAGGATGGCGAAGAGTCGCTCGCTCATTCCAAAACCGCAGGCTGGCGGCATACCGTACTCGAGGGCTTCGAGAAAATCCTCGTCCAACATCATACCTTCGGTATCCCCTGCCGCACGCAGCTTCATCTGTTCTTCGAAGCGGCGTCGCTGATCGGCTGGGTCATTGAGTTCCGCGAAACCGTTGCCGAGTTCGCTCGCCGCGGCGATCGGCTGGAAGCGCAGGGCGCGCTTCGGATCGGTCGGATCAATCTTAGAAAGCGGTGAGACGAGAAGCGGATGGCCAACCAGGAAGCAAGGCTCTATGAGTCGCTTGCGGACGGTCTTCTTGTACAAGGTATCGATCAGACGACCTTCTCCTGCTGCCTGGTCGTATTTGATACCGAGTTCATCAGCCTTGGCACGCAGCATCTCAACCGAGACATCACGAGAAAGGTCAATACCGGTTTCTTTTTTGAATTCTTCAAAATAATCCACACGAGCGAAAGGTTTCGACCAATCAATCGTCACACCTTCGTATTCGGTCGTCAGTGCCTCTCCAGCAACCGCGCGCACGATATCCCGATAGAGTTCCTCAGTAAGTGCCATACCGCCTTCCATATCCATGA
>JAUPWI010000049.1 GCA_030916545.1 Patescibacteria group bacterium
TCGCCGAAGGGAAGCACCTGGCAGAATTGTTTCGAGCAGCGCCCAGAACCGCGGGCTATGATTATGCTCACGAAGATGACAGAGCTCGTGAGCGACGATATATTCCGCCAGACGTGGCGGCAGGAAGACCAAACGATAATTGAAGGACAAGGCACCCTGGGCCGAACAGCTCCCCCAGCGCGTCCGCTGATCCCGGATGGTGAGCGTCGTGTAGGTCCACGCACCCTTCGCATTCAGGATGGCAAGGTGTCGGTACACGAGTGCCAGGGCCGCCTCACGATGCATGAGAAACCGCTCACGTGCTTCCGCCGCCGGAAGCCGCGGCACATGTCCGGCATCTCGAAAACGGGCCTGAGCCTCCGCTACCCAAGCCTCTTGATTCGCCAGGAAACGACGGATCAGGAAAAGCGGTGCCAGACGCGGAGCGGTGACCGTCACCTGCCCGTCATGCGCCACCACCAGGCGAAGACTCCGCGACCCGCGACGGCGACGGATCCGGACCGGTCTACCCCTACTGTCCTCTATTTCACTCATCTCTTCAGTGCCTTTCTCAGATACTGCCCCGTATGCGTTCCGGTCTTCAATGCCACCTCTTCCGGCGTTCCGGTCGCGACGACTTTTCCCCCACCCGAACCTCCCTCGGGACCGATATCGATGACATAGTCGGAAGACTTGATGAAGTCCATGTTGTGCTCGATCGTCACGACCGTATTCCCCTTTGCGACCAGACGATCGAGTATTTCCACCAGCTTTCTCACATCGGCATAGTGCAGCCCGATCGTCGGCTCATCCAGGAGATAAATGGTCCGCTCAATCTGTTGCCGATACAGTTCCGAAGAGATTTTGACCCGCTGCGCCTCACCGCCAGAAAGCGTCGTCGCCGATTGGCCGAGCTTGAGATAGCCGAGACCGACTTCGTTCAGCGTTTTCAGTCGATCCGCGATCGCCGGAATCTCATGGAAAAACGCATACGCCTCCTCGATCGTCATATCGAGTATCTCGGCGATATGCTTGTGCTTGTATTTCACCTCGAGTGTCTCCTTCGTGAAACGCTTCCCATCGCACACGTCGCAAGGGACATACACGGTCGGAAGAAAGTGCATCTCGACGGCGATGAAGCCGTTGCCCTCGCAGGTCTCGCAACGTCCGCCCGGACGATTGAAGGAGAAGCGTCCGGCCCGCCACCCGCGCACCCGAGCTTCTTCCGTCGAAGCGAACAGGTCGCGCACATGTGTCCAGGCGCCGGTATAGGTCGCCGGATTCGAGCGCGGCGTCCGACCGATGGGCGACTGGTCGATCAGTACCACCCGTGAAAGGTATTCGCTCCCGGAAAAACTCTTGCAGTGGAAGGTCTCATTGGATTTGTAGCGCCGATCAAAACGGGCCTGGAGATTCTTATGCAGGATATCGTACAGGAATGTCGATTTCCCGGAACCGGATACGCCGGTCACTGAGACGAAACGCCCGAGCGGCACGTCGACATCCATATCCTGGATATTGAAAAGCCTGGCCCCGCGTATCCGGAGGACGCCCTTATCCTTCTTCCGACGGATTTCCGGCACCGGAAACCTCTCCTCTCCACGAAGGTACGCCAGAGTCAACGATCCAGAATCGTTCTTTTTCGCGGTCAGCAGCTCTTCAAGGAAACCGGAAGCCACAACATTCCCTCCGTGCACCCCGGCACCCGGTCCGATATCGACCAGATAATCGCTCGCGTAGATCGTATCCTCGTCGTGTTCGACGATCAGAATCGTATTCCCCAGCGCCTGAAGATTTTTCAAAGTTTCGATGAGACGATCATTGTCCCGGCTGTGCAGTCCGATCGTCGGTTCATCGAGGACATAGAGTGCTCCTACCAGCTGGCTTCCGAGCTGGGACGCGAGACGGATACGCTGCGCCTCACCGCCCGAAAGCGTATTCGCCCGCCGATCGAGCGTCAAGTAATCGAGTCCGACATTCAAGAGGAAACGCAATCGACTCCCTATCTCGCGCAGGACGACCGACGCGATCTGCTGTTCCCGCGGTGAAAGCTCGAGCTTCGCCAAAAACCGCTCCGCATCACCGGTCGGCAGCGCCGTGATCTCGACGATATTCTTCCCTCCGATCAAAATATGCAAGGCCTCTTCGCGCAAGCGTGATCCCCGACAGGTCTCACAGGGATCGTCCCCGAAGAAGTGCTTCGTTCCGAGACCGTTGCAGGCCTGACAGGCACCGTAGGGAGAATTGAATGAGAACAGTCTCGGTTCGACTTCCGGATAGGAGAACCCGTCATACGGACAGGAGAATCGGGAAGAAAGCAGGGTGGATTCCTCACCGAGAATGACCTTGACCAACCCGTCGCTCTCCTCGAGCGCCCGTTCGACCGCTTCCGACAGACGTTCCTCAGATGTCTCGGGAAACTGCTTGAATTCCCCCAGAGGAATCTCATCGACGATCAGATCGATATCGTGTTTCTTGTTCTTCGAAAGCAGGATCTGCTCGCGCAGGCTCTGTCGTTTACCATCGAGAAAAATCTCCGCGAACCCCTTGTTGAGGGCGGCATACAGGAGTTGATAGTACTCGCCCTTGCGTCCCCGCACGACCGGAGCCGTGATGATGAGACTCCCGGACCGCTTCGTTTTCCGAACCCGTTCACGCACCAGCTCACGCATCTCTTCCGATGAAAGCTTCTCAATCTTCCGTCCGCAGGTAAGACAGTGCGGTTCCCCGATGCGCGCGAACATGACACGCAGGTAATCATAGATCTCCGTCACCGTCGCGACGGTCGAGCGGGGATTCCGGCTGGCCGACTTCTGATCGATGGAAATAGCCGGCGACAGACCCCGAATCTCATCGACGTCCGGCTTCTGCATCGTATTCAGGAATTGCCTCGCATAGGCGGACAGCGACTCGACATACCGTCGCTGACCCTCGGCGAAAATCGTATCAAAAGCTAATGACGACTTGCCGGATCCCGACAGCCCGGTGATGACGACCATGCGGTTGCGCGGCATATCGACGTCAATATTCTTCAGATTGTGGGTACGGGCACCCCGCACCTCGATCCACTCGGACGGGGTATGCGGCGGAGACGGTGCCTGAGGTACCATTTTCTTCGGCATATGATTTTCAAAAAATTCGACTTACCCGCGAGCGGAAAGCTCCCGATCGGTCTCTGACGATAACACGTTTCCAGCAACCTGTCATCCCCTCTTCTCCGCGGCCTTCTTGAGCGCCCGAAGGAATCTCGTCTCATGCGGATGCTCCGGATGGGCAACAACTTCCGTCCGACCTTCCGGCAGATGACGGAGGAAATGACGGATATCATCGATCCAGTCGGCACTCACCAGATACTCCGAAGTCGGGCGGAGCTCTCCTCGCCATGACCACCGATTCAGCCCATGCAGACAAGAGAGGATATTCTTCGCCAGATGGAAACGCGCATCACCGAGAATCCCTCGTGCGCCGAAACGGACATGACCGATACCATATTCTTCGGCTATGTGGAGAAACGTCGAAAAAAAACCGGGAAAGAAATGGACGTGCTCATGGGAATTCATTCCGTCCGGCAAGCGGCCGAATTTTTCCCGAAAAAGCTCCATCTGTCCCCGCCATTCTTCCTCGACCAGTCGTGGGGCCAGATCACCGCGTACCGCATGCCAGAAAAAATTCCCCAGACGCTTCACGGATGAATCCCCCTCATGGTCACCCCGCCCCAGCAAACGGATAAGCTCGAGATGGATATCAAGAGCGATTCCTGTCTCTTTCAGCGCCAAGGCGTCTTCCGCCGAAACGAAGCGTGCGAGAACGGCGACCCGGTCCACGATGCCCTCTCTCACCAGCTGGAGAATCGGCGCGGATGCTCCCCGTATCCCGTAATCATCAGCGACAACGATCAATTTCTTCTCCATAGTACTTTCATCCGACATTTATCCTCAGGCTTTCTTTTCCGAACGCCTCACATACAAAATCCTCTCGAATCAGGATACCGTACACGATACCGACCAGGTCGAATTTCCCGCACGGATCTTTCTTTCCAGCCGAACACCTTCCTGTTTTAAAAGTTTCGCCTTCCCCTCCTCACCACCGCGGTTGTACGCTCCGATTCGACCGCAACTCCGTATCACCCGATGGCAAGGGATCCCGGGATCGTGATTCTTTTTCATAAGACTCCCCACCGCGCGCGCCGCTCCCGAAAAACCGGCCCGCTCCGCCACCTCCCCATACGAAAGAGTGGATCCTCTCGGAATACGCACCACGATTGCACGAACCGCCTCAACGAAGTTTTTTTCCGAATCCTCCATATGCACGACACAGATACCGCTCTTAGCCGACAGAATTTCCCCTGAGTATCTCTCTCAAATCTCACCGCGTGAATCAGCAAGAGACAAGCGCTTGTCGGTGAAAACGAGAGAATTTCGGCTGCAAACCTTTCAAATCTTGTCAGGTTACGAAAGTAACCCTCTGTACTTTTCAAGGTTTTCGCACGAAATTCTCTCGTTTTCCCTCGACTGAGATTTGAGATAGATACTTACAACCGCATTGTACCAATCCCCGAGGACAAAAGCCAAGGAGCTCCGCGAAAACGGAGCTCCTAACATCCTCGTATCCGGAAAACAGGCTATTCGACTTCTTCTGTTCCGAAAACCTTCTTCAGATCGACCCTGGCCTGTTCGAGGGTCGCTTTGAAAGCATCCAGCGCGCTCTTCATTGCCGCCTGTCTCGTTGCCGCGAGATCCCTGACGATGAGACCGAGGTTCTCCCCCTCCTTACGTTCCGATTGGAGGGTATCGCGAGCGGATTTCAACGAATTCTGAAACGTGCTCCGTACCGTCTCCGGACTTTTTCCATCCGCACAATCCTGCTTCGCCTGTGTCAGCGCGGATTCGACTATCGCCTGAAACGTCTCGACTCCACCCGCGCGATTCTCTTTCTGTGCCGTCACGGCCGCATCGACTGATTTTCGGAAAGCGCTGATCGCCGCATCGGCCGCCTCACGTCGCGTATCGGCCGCCGCCTCGACCGTCTTCTTAAATTCCGCGACAGCCGCCTTCTTTTCAGCAGTATCAGCTGCGGCTTCCAATTTCTCATACCAGGCATTGCGTCTGGCATCCTGTTCTTCCCGCTCCTCGGTCAACGCGTTATCCCGCGTATCGCGCTTCTCATCAAGATAATCGATCCGATTCTTCTTCCGAGCGACGAATTTTCCCTTCCGTTCAGTCAGCCGACTCTGCATCTCCTCCATCCGGGAAGTGAAATTCTCACAGAACTTCTCCTGACGTTCGGCCTGGCGCGCTTCCATCTGCGTCTCACGCTCGGCACGACGCTCCGCCGTCTTTTCTTGACGCATTTCCTGTCGCGCTTCCATCTGCGCTGCCCGTTCGGCCTGACGCGCTTCGTTGTCCATCATGGCCGCCGAAACGGTATATGGAACGGCCAAAACGGCGACTGCGCCGACCGCGATCCTGATCGCACTAGAGGCTGTTTTCATCATAGAATTGGCTTACTTCATTAAGTGATGTCGCTTCGTCTTCGAGAATCGATGATTCACCCGATATCTCGCTTTCCAGAGCGGACTGTTCAGTTGCTCCTTCTCTTTCCAAATCACCGATGATCGCATCCACGGTAGCCGGCTTGCGCGTATCGAGAAGCGGGGCGCTCTGCGGCTCCTCGGAGAGACCTGGGCGCACCGGCTGGGTATTCCGCGGCGAAACGGCCATCGGATTCTCTGCGGCCGGTACAGACGTCATTCCTGACATCTCCCGCACAATCGCATACCCGAGCACGATCAGGAGTGCGACGACTATGGCTACGCCGATAATTTTTTTGGCATCCATAAGAAATATCTTTTTTTATTTGATTAGCTGGCACGGACCCGCCCGAAGAGAAAGTGTCGACCCTCCTTCCCGACCTTCGGACATATCACCTCCAGTATACCCGAAAAAACATTTTTTCACACTCGACACCACCGGACCGTCGGGCAAGATAAGAGACTATCAGAGTGCCTGCTTCCGTTTCGCCTCAAGCGCCCGGATCTCATCACGCAGAAGCGCGGCCGTCTCGAAGTCAAGCGCCTTGACCGCCTGTTTCATCTCTTTCTCCTTGAGACGGATGAGCTTGGCGGGATCCTTGGCGAACACCTGTTCATCAAGCGAGAGACTCACGCGCACCGCTTTATCATGCTCGCTTTCTAGATGCTCGGTGATATCATGAATCGTCTTCCTGATGGTCTCCGGTGTGATGCCATGCGAGACGTTGTATTCGGTCTGGATCTTCCGCCGCCGATCCGTTTCATCCAAAGCGTACTTCATCGAATTCGTGATCCGATCGGCATACAAGGTGACCCGTCCGTCCACGTTGCGTGCCGCCCGTCCAATGATCTGAATCAAGGAAGTCTCCGACCGCAAAAACCCTTCCTTATCCGCGTCCAGGATTCCGATAAACGATACCTCCGGCAAGTCGAGTCCCTCGCGAAGCAGATTGACCCCGACTAGACAGTCGAATTCCCCCTTACGGAAGGATGTCAGGATCTTGATCCGATCGATGGTCTTGATATCGCTATGCAGGTACTCCGATCTGATTCCTTTCTCTTTCAGATACACTGCGAGATCTTCCGCCATCTTCTTGGTAAGCGTTGTCGCGATCACCCGACCACCCCTCCTGACTTCCGCTTCCGTCTCAGCGATGAAATCCCCGATCTGTCCCGGATACGCCGCCTCCAGTACCGCTCGGACCCCGCGCACCTCGACCACCGGATCGAGCAAGCCGGTCGGTCGGATCACCTGCTCCACGATCCGTGCACTCACGTCGCGCTCATAGTCCGAAGGCGTAGCCGAAGTAAAGACGACCGGTCCGACCCGTTCCAGGAATTCCTCAAACCGGAGCGGACGGTTATCGAGCGCCGAGGGCAGGCGGAACCCGAATTCAACCAGCGTCTGTTTGCGTGACCGATCGCCGGCATACATTCCGCGAAGCTGAGGCACAGTCACATGCGACTCATCGATCACGGTCAAAAAATCAGGTGTCCCATCCGGCAGATGCGGGAAATACGACAGAAGCGTTTCGGCCGGCTCACCCGGCAACTTCCCGGAAAGGTGCCGCGAATAATTCTCGATACCGCTGCAGTATCCGATCTCCTCGATCATCGCGAGATCGTACGTGGTCCGTCGCTTCAGGCGTTCGACTTCAAGAAATTTGCCTTCCTTCTCGAGTTCCGCGAGACGCAGCGCCAATTCCTCCCGGATATCGGACAGTGCCCGCGCTTTCTCATCTTCGTTGGTGATGAAATGCTTGGCCGGAAAAAGAAAGATGTCCTGTGGTTCCTCGAGGATCTTCTGCGTCACCGGATCGATCTTCACGATACGTCCGATCTTCCCCGCCAGGATATCGATGCTATACATATATTTCTCCGAAACCGGCATCACCTCGACGCGATTCCCGAGGCTCCGGAACGATCCGGATGTCAGATCAGCATTCGTCCGTTCAAAAAAGATTGATACCAAGGTATGAAGCAGCTCTGTCCGCGTCATGGGTGTCCCGACCGACAGCCGCAGATTCTTCTTCTCGTATTCCGCCGGACTTCCCAGACCGTAGATGCAGGACACGGACGCCACGATGATCGTATCGCGCCGGGTCAAGAGCGCCTGAGTGGACGCATGGCGTAACCGGTCTATCTCCTCATTGATCTGCGCGTCCTTCTCGATGTACGTATCCGTCACCGGCAGATACGCTTCCGGCTGGTAGAAATCATAGTAAGAGACGAAATAATGGACGGCATGATCGGGAAAGAAAGTCTGATACTCCTGAGCCAGCTGAGCCGCCAGAGTCTTGTTATGCGCGATGACCAAAGTCGGCTTACCGATATTCGCGATGACATTGGCCATCGTGAACGTCTTCCCGGATCCGGTCACTCCCAAAAGCGTCTGAAACGGAGCACCCGACTCGACGCCCTGGGTAAGCGCCGCGATCGCCTCCGGCTGATCCCCGGCCGGAGCCCAGTCCGATTGGATATGGAATATTGACTTTTTCATAGATTTAGAGTATAATGTATATTTAATCATTTCGCAACCTGAGTATCTCTCTCAAATCTCATGTCGAGGGAAAACGAGAGAATTTCGTGCGAAAACCTTGAAAAGTACAGAGGGTTACTTTCGTAACCTGACAAGCCTTGAAAGGTTTGCAGCCGAGATTCTCTCGTTTTCACCGACAAGCGCTTGTCTCTTGCTTATTCATGCGGTGAGATTTGAGAGAGATACTTATGACATGGAA
>JAUPWI010000050.1 GCA_030916545.1 Patescibacteria group bacterium
GTGCGGCTGGTGCGCGGCGGAAGGCGGAAGCGAGCGGAACGAATAGGGTGGTTTTGGAAAAAATCGAAAAGACGGAACTCGCGCAAATGCATGCGGATGTCCTTTCCGCACAACAATCACTTCTCGCGGAATTGAGCCGGACACCGGTGGCGGAGACTGATACACGCCGTCAAATACAATCGGACATGAAAGAATTGAGGACGCTTCTGAAGTCAGGAACCGAGCAGGACCTACGTAAGTGGAGGGATGCGCACGCACAGCCTCTTTCTCCCGTGGGAGAAGATGATGAAAGTGAATGGAGCCGATGAACCGAGTATCGGATGCGAAGCGGAAATGGCCCGTATGAATGAATCAGCTTATGATGTCTGAAAAACCAGGATGGCAAGACAGCAGAGATACATCTGAAACCGGTAGCGGAGTCAGCGAGAGTTTTTTGGCGGAGACGGAGAGGGCGAGAGAAGCAACGAAAGAATTGGAGATGAAGCGGCAGGAACTCCTCGATCTGCAGAAACAACATGAAGTTTTTTTTGGAGTGCTTTGGAATACCGAGGCTTCGGAGAACGAGCAAAAAACCGCTTTCATTGAGTGCGATGAGATCCAGCGGGAGATCGCGGCGGTTCAGGCGAGGATTGCTTCCCTGTCGGATACGATTGACCGGCTGGGGCTGGGGCGAGTCATGATTCCGGAGGATGAGTATATGAATGATGCGTCGGTGCAGCCGCGCATCACATCGCGGTCTCGGTCGGAAACTGGGCCGTTCCGCTTTAATAAGCCGCCAGGCAAACCTCGTTGATCGGGTATGATAGACGCGCATACGCATGTCCATGATGTGGCTTTCGATGAAGATCGGGATGCGGTGATCGAGCGGGCTCAATCGGCCGGTATCGAGAATCTGATTACCATTGGGACGGATCTCCTTGAGAGCCGTCGGTCAGTGGCGTGCGCGGAGCGGTATCCCGGCGTGTGGGCGAGCGTCGGTATCCATCCGCATGTCTTCAATGAAAGAGGGGATGAGGAGACGGTAGTGGCATCGGTGGGAGAGCTCAGGAATATCTGTCGGTCTTCGGAGAAGGTCATCGCGATCGGGGAATGCGGACTGGATTATTTTTCGCATGATGCGGACGGGATCATCACCGAAAAGCAGAAACGTGCGCAGCGGGTTGGATTCCTTGCACAGGTCGCTCTTGCACAAGAATTACGGCTTCCGATCATCATCCATACGCGCCCTTCTTTCGGGAGTATGGATGCCTATGAGGATATGTATACTCTTTTGAATTCTCCGGGTCGGGATCATTCGCCGGTCATCCTGCACTGCTATATGGGCGATGCGGAAGTGACGGAGAAATTCCTCGGTCTTCCGCAGGTCTCTTTCTCATTTGCGGGCAATATCACGTATAAGGCGCGGGCCGGATCGGATACGGAACGGGTGCTCGGAATGATTCCGATCGATCGGATACTCGCGGAAACCGATTGCCCGTATCTTGCCCCGATACCTCATCGGGGAAAACGCAATGAACCGGCCTATGTCACCTTGGTCGCGCAGCATATCGCGGAGACGAAGAAAATGCCGTATACTTCCCTTGAGGAACAGCTTCGAGACAATACCTGGCGTATTTTTCCGAAGCTTCTCGATATTTAAGATATACCTATGGGATTTCTTGAGAATTTAGGTTTCAAAGGAAATAAAGGAGGTAAGCCCGAAAGCCCGCTAGCAAGGCAGGAGAGAATTCAGCGGGAAGAGATTGCCAAAGAAGAACGGAAGAGGAAGGATAGACTATGGGAACGGGCTCAGTTGGATGCACAGGGGAAGCAAGGAGAACCCGTAAATATGTCGACGGCCCCATTTTCGGGTAAGCAGGGGGGGAGTTCAGCCGAAGATCCGTATAATGTTAAGGAGTACCTGCGGGACGAAAGATTAGCGATGGGTCTACCGGTAGAAGAGATTCCTGTGGTACCTCCGAGCGCTATCGGTGAGGCGCGGATTCGGCGGGGTACTTTTGATGCAGAGGCGACCAGTTCGCATGCCGGATCAGTGTTGAGTTCTGAGATGGACGCCTATATCCAGAACCAGATGATGGAAGAAGCCGCGGCCGAAGAGGCACGGGGGCGAGATCCGAAACCGGGAGCGGAGAATTGACTTTTTCGTCGAATCGGGGGTAGACTGGGGAAAGATTTCCTGTGTTCCGAAAGGGCGTGATACACCTTTTTCCGGTTCAAGGAAGCATATTCCGATAAGTGAGGGTATTTTCATGGAAATTTCGATCGCAGCAGAAAAACTGTTCATGCTCGGGACCTTGCCGGTGACGAACGCCTTGTTCATCGGCGTGCTAGTGAGCGTTCTTCTCGTACTCATCACTCAGAGAGCGCTTACCCGTTGGCAGTCGGTGCCGCGCGGTCTTCAGAACGTATCCGAGATCGTCATCGATGGCGTACTCGGACTGCTTGAGAGTATCATGCAGGATCGAGGTATGGCGCGGAAGTTTTTTCCCCTCATCGCGACCATTTTTCTCTTCATTCTTCTGTCGAATTGGATCGGACTGCTTCCGGGACTCGGGACGGTCGGGCTCGCGCATGAAAACGCGGCCGGACACGCCACGATCATCCCGTTTTTGCGGAGCACTTCAGCGGACCTCAATTTCACCCTCGGACTTTCCTTGTTCGTCGTCATCACCATCCAGGTGACCGGAATTCTTGCGCTCGGCATCGGCGGGTACGCCAAGAAATTCTTCGTCAGCCCGTTCCATAAGCCGTATGTGGTGGGGACATTGATGGGCATCTTGGAACTCGTCTCGGAATTCGCCAAAATCCTCTCGTTCGCGTTCCGGTTGTTCGGCAACGTCTTCGCGGGGGAAATCCTGTTGACGGTCATGCTGCATCTGGTGCCGTATTTCATCCCGCTCCCGTTCCTGTTTCTCGAGATCTTCGTCGGATTCATCCAGGCGGCGGTGTTCGCGATGCTCGTGGCAGTTTTTCTTAAGATGGCGACCACGCCGGCGGAACACTAGAAGAATGGAAGGGGATTGAGAAATTTCAGGAGTTTGGACAAGGACGGAGTTTTGCCTTATACTCAGTAATTGTGGATTATAATTTATCAATAAGAGAAGCGTATGGAAGTCGAATCAGCGAAAATGCTTGGTGCCGCCTTGGCTATCGGAATTGGTGCTCTTGGCCCTGGTATCGGTCTCGGTCTGTTGTTTTCGAAGGCTCTTGAAGCAATCGGACGGAATCCGGAAGCCTCTGGAAAAATTCAGACAACTATGTTCCTCGGTATCGCTTTCACCGAAGCGGTCGTCATCTACGCCCTCGTGGTCGCCCTTATGATTCTGTTCCGATAAGCATCTCTCTTGAGTCCCGAGAGAAAAACGACGTATTCTTATGGAAGCACTTGCGAATCTTGGTATCGACTGGAAGCTCCTTCTGGCACAGGTGGTTAATTTTGTCGTGGTGCTTCTCGTGCTCAAGCGTTTCGCGTATCAGCCGATGTTGAAACTCCTCGATGAACGTACGGCTAAGATAGAGAAAGGCTTGGTCGATGCCGAAAGCGCCTCCCGGAAATTGAGCGAAATGGAGATGAAGGAGAAAGCTGTTCTGGCTGATGCCCGGACGGAAGCGAAGCGTATTCTAGCTGAAACCGATGAAGCGGCTGCAAAACGTGATGCTGCGAAAATGACTGAAACGGAAGCGAGAGTGAAGAAGCTTCTGGAAGAGTCGGAAAACAAGATCGCGGAAGATCGGAAGAAAATGCTTGAGGAAGCGAAGCGGGAATTGGCGGGCACCGTTCTTATGGCGGTCGAGAAAGTGCTCTCCGAAAAGATGGATAGTGCGAAGGAAAAGGAACTCATCGAACGGAACCTGAATTAAAATATGCGGCTTTCGATACGACAATATGCGCAAGCGCTCCTCGATCTTGAGCGGGAACAAGGGGCGGAGGAGGCAGCAAGAAGCGGTGAGCGTTTTTTCGTGTGGCTGTCGCGTCGGGGTGAGACGAAGAAGTTGGCAAAGATCGTGCATGAGGCGGAGCGCCTGATACGCGAGCGGTCCGGAACGGCCGTCGTCCGTATCACGACCGCGCATCCGGCGAATGAAGCGCTGCAGACTCTTCTGCGAAAGCAGGCGGAGAGCGTGTTTATCGGAAAGGCAGTGGAGACTTCTTTCGCCACTGATGCCTGCTTGATTGGCGGAGCAAAAATGCAGAGCGAAGAAGTCTTATATGATGCTACGCTGAGAACTCGTTTCGAACGACTTGGAAAAAGTCTCAGAGGGTAATGAAGAAACAACACATGTGTATGGGATATAGCATATAGTATGGAGCGGATTCTCGAGCTCCATAGTAGATTCTAAATTCGATATTCTGAAAATTTATGCCGAATCCTCTTATTGAAGAATTGAAGAAGCAGATCAGTGAATTTCATCATGAGCCAAAGGCCGAAGCCATTGGGGTCGTTCTCGAAGTGGGTGATGGAGTAGCCCGTGTGTCGGGTCTGTCTGAGGTTATGGTTTCTGAAATGATTGAATTCGAGAACGGTGCTTACGGTGTTGCTTTGAATCTCGAGGAAGGTGAGGCGGGCGTGATGCTTTTGGGTGA
>JAUPWI010000051.1 GCA_030916545.1 Patescibacteria group bacterium
AATCTCCAGCAGGGAGCAATTGGGGTCGGCATTGACCTCGCGACCGGAACCACCACCTCCGCCATTATAGGCAAAGGGCAGGTCATCGAATCGGTTCCCGGAACCCGTCTCCCACTCTCCGGTATCAAAATCCCCTATTGGAAACAGATCCTCACCATGGCCGTCGAGGCCCAATCGATTTCCTCGCTCGGTTTCCTCGGTGCCGACATCGCCATCGACCGCGATCAGGGACCGGTGATTCTCGAACTCAATGCCCGTCCCGGCCTCTCCATCCAGTTGGCCAACTTTGCCGGACTCAAGGAGCGACTCGACCGGGTACGTGGCATCAACATCAAGACGGCGGAACGCGGGGTGCGCCTCGGACGCAATCTCTTCGGAGGTGAAATCGAGGAGGAAATCGAGGAGATCTCCGGCCGTCGCGTCATCGGCTGCATCGAAAAAGTGAGGCTCGTCGGCAAGAACGGGAAAGAAATTACCGTTGAGGCCAAGATCGACACCGGCGCCGATTCCACCTCCATCGACACCGAACTCGCCAAACAGCTTGGGTTCGAAGATATGCTGGCATTCTTTGCCACTATCCCAAAACCACAGGCCAGCACTCGTTCTTCCTTGAAAATTATTTCTGACGAATACGATAAAAAATATGAAGGTGCACATCCAGATCTGAAAGCGGTAACCTTCACCTATTCCGCAAACGGACTGGGTATGCGACCAAAAGTAGAAGTCTCTTTTGTTATGGATACGATTGAGATTTCTACACGCGTCACCATCGTCGACCGCGCACACCTCGAATATCCAGTTATCGTTGGAAAACGCGACTTGCGAAAATTTCTCGTTGATGTAAGTAAATAATCGATTCGAATTTATGACAAAAAACTTTAAGTTTCTCTTGGAAGAAGCACGCGAATTGGGTCTTTCTTTGGATATTCTGTATCCAGAGAAAGAAGTTGTCGAGATACGAAATTCTTCCCGAAAAATTGTCGTCAAAGAGGTTTTTTCTTTTCCGAACGACCCTTTTTCCGCCAGCGCGGTACTCGCAAGAAATAAAGAAATCACCTACCATTTCTGGAAGCGAGAAAACATTCCATTTCCACATAGCTGCTATTTCAAATCCCTAGCGGAGTTCCCTCTTGAGTCTGATTCGCTAAACCTGAGGTTTCCAGTTGTTTTCAAAAAATCAAATGGGAAGAAGAGTATCGGCATTCGCACAAACATCACTTCATTTCCAGAACTTGCAAAAATCGTGGCGGAATCTGACGGGAGTTTTATCGTTCAAGAAATGGTTTTCGGAAAAGAATACCGCCTGCTTATCTACAAAGAACGTTTGCTTGGAGCGCTAGAGCTGGCCCCGCCGCAAATAATCGGGAATGGAATCGATACCATAACGACCCTTATTAAACATAAAAATACCCACCTCCAAAAAAAGATTCTTCTCAACGAGAAAGTGCTACAAACACTTGGGAAAAACGGTCTGTCATTCGATTCCATCCCGGGAAAATCAGTTCTCGTCCTACTTCAGGAAAATTCATGTCTCGCTGAAGGCGGCTCATCTATAGACTGTACGGACATCGTCCATGAAAAAATGCTACGGCTTGCGATACAAGCGGCTCGCGCGGTGAATATGCGTCTTGCGGGGATAGACGTTATTTGCGAGAATATTGCCGCCGATCCCGATACACAAAAAGTCTCTTTTCTAGAAACAAACAGCTTCCCGAGTCTCAGTATTCACTACGATCCAACCGTCGGAAAACCACGCCGCGTAATCAAAGATATTTTGGAAGATATTTTTTTTCAGTTACCAAAAAATATAGTCTCATGAAAATATCCGTCATCTGCAAAACAAGAGAGTGGCAAGTTGAACGATTGAAAGAAGAGGCCGAAAAGCTGTCTGTTACGCTTGAAGTCCTCGATATTCCTTCGGTCGATTCTCTTCCAAATAACTTAGGAGATATTGTGCTCTGGAGATCCTCTTCTCTCGGTGGAGGAGAAAACCGATTTAAGGTGATGAACACCATCTTGAATGACCGATTTCTCATCAATCGCTGTCTCGCTCGTATTCCGCAAGCGACCGAGAAATATTTTCAGCAAGAATACGTCCAGAAAAGGACCAAAACCATCCACTGCATCCCAACATTTCGATTCCAATCTAAAGAAGCGGTTGCTCGGGCTATTGAAGAAAAAACTTTGCGTTTCCCATTCATCGTAAAACCGAATAAGGGGTCAAAAGGTGAAGGAGTTGCTCTTATTAAAACTCTCAACGATCTCGACCAAGCGGAAAAGCCGATCGAAGATCTTGTATTCCAAAATTTCATCAAAAACTCAGGTGACTATCGCATTTTCGTACTCGGCGGACGAGTGCTCGGTATCATTAAAAGAATTGCGCGAGAAGGAGGATTCCTTAATAATATTTCCCGAGGGGGCTCAGCAGAGATAGTAACCGATCCGAAAACGTTCAATGTTCTGAGGCGCGTCGGAACAACAGTCGCTTCAATTTTCGATCTAACTATCTGCGGCGTGGACGTTATATATGATGAAATAGAACAAAAATTTTTTTTCCTTGAGGTGAACACTGTTCCGCAGTGGAGAGGATTTCAAAAAGCAACCGGCATCAATGTCGCGAAGGAAATAATTCTTTTCTGTAAGCGACTTTCCGATCGGCAAATAAAAACAATCCCTGAGCTCGTACAAGAAGAATATGCTACTCAGATTCATTTCTTGGCTGGGAAAAAATTTCACTTTCTTTCCCGCATGTTCCTTTGGACTGGAAAAGAAACGTATGAAAAAATGATCGCCGATCTCAAAAAAACTTACATAGGCGAAACCGAGCGTGAGCATGAAATTATTCTTCGAAAAGTTCACATGACTTTACCAGAGCATGGTAATCAAATGGTCGCTCGTGAGGCACGCATGGAATTATTTACAAAATACCCAAACCTTGAACCCTGTCTTAACCTCCTCTTCAAGAATCTCTTCGCGGAAAAGATATATGGCATTAATCTCCGCCCACTCATCAAAAAAATCGTAACAAACGATGAATTTATCAGTCTCAAGAATAGCCTTGAAAGTGATGAGGACGCTCTTCGAATCCTCTCAACACACGCGCTTAATTATCTCTATCTGCTTGAATACTATATTCAAACAAACGAAGGGCGGATAGATCTTGAACGATATTTACGAGTCGGGAATTCCTACCCTGTGAATAATTTCGAGCTCCAGATTTATTTTTTCACTCACTGTATTATCGGCGCATCGATGTTTTATAGTGAAAAAATAAATAATGAAGATATCGGCGTATATACTAAAATGCTTAAAAGAATAGAGCAAATCATTAGCGATCATTTTCAACAGATATCACTCGACAATAAGTTCGAATTTCTTGTTTGTGCCAGACTGTGTGGCTTCCATACTTCAATAGAAGAGCAAATCCTTGCCGAAGCCTCGCGCTCACTTTCCCCTGTTAGCAATTTCCTCATTGATACTGAAAATTCCAAGGCTGCACCAGAAGAAAGAAATGATTTCGTTGGGTCAGAACACAGAAATGTTCTTTTCATCATGTCACAGACCCTTTATCAACGCCACGAAGGCTGACTCTATTGTCCAAGGAAAATGCTCGCAGAAGGCAGGGGTACCGTCATTCGCTCTGACTTCCTCAAATAAAATTATCCCTCGGTTGAAAAAAGTATACATTTTACTTGAATTCACCCTCTTTTTCCGCTATACTCCGCTTACCTGATTAAGCGGTTTTGTATGAGAAATCCTTTGTTTCTGCGGAAAAAATCCGAGCGGGACCCTGAAGAAGATGGTTCCCCTACCCGGACTAAAAAGGTCCTCCGCATCATCTTCAAGATCTTCATGATCTTGCTTATTCTCGGCTTCCTTGCGACAGCCGCGCTTTTCGCTTTCATCGCCAAAGATCTCCCAAACCCGGGGAATGTCAACAACCGCTTCATCATCGAATCGACCAAGATCTACGATCGAACCGGCACCCACCTCCTCTACGAGGTGCATGGCGAAGAAAAGCGCACCATCATCGACTTCAAGGATATTCCCGAATCATTGATCGCGGCCACACTCTCGCTGGAAGATCAGGGCTTCTATCAGCATTTCGGTATCCAACCGAAAGCCATCCTCCGTGCCGCCCTGAAGGACATCATCACCTTCGACGCCGCCCAGGGCGCCTCGACCATCACCCAGCAGTTCGTCAAAAACTCCCTCCTTTCCAATGAGAGGACTATCACGAGAAAGGTCAAAGAAGTCATACTTTCCCTGGAAATCGAGGCAAAATTCAGTAAAGACGAAATTCTCAGCATGTACCTCAATGAAATCCCCTACGGATCCAATGCCTATGGTATCGAATCGGCTGCACAGACCTTCTTCGGTAAATCAGCCCGGGAAATCACCCTCGATGAGGCCGCCCTCCTCGCCTCCCTGCCACGCGGAACCGCCTTCTACTCCCCGTATGGCTCGCGTCCGGAACGGGTCGTGAACCGCAAGAATTACGCCCTGAAACAGATGGCGGAACTCGGATATATCACCAATGAACAGGCAGATGAGGCCATCGCCATCGATACTCTCCAAAAGATCAAGCCCCAAAAGAACATCATCGCCGCACCGCACTTCGTCATGTATGTTCGCGAATATCTCC
>JAUPWI010000052.1 GCA_030916545.1 Patescibacteria group bacterium
ATATGGCGGAACGCACCAGGCAGAGTGAAGGGCGTTTCGATGTCATCGCCAATCTGGCTCCGGTGATGATCTGGATGACGAATGTCCAGGGGGAGTATATGTACATGAACAAGAGTGCCACAGAATTCATTTCCAGGATTTCCGGGAAGAGTCATTGGGACGAGGCTGTTTTTTTCGAGGACCTTGGTGTGCGGAAGGCCTTGATCGAGGAGGCTCAGGCGGCGAAACGAGCGTTTCGTCTCGAATACCGTATGCAAAAAAAGGAAGGTGGGCACGTCTGGGTCTCTGAATCGGCGGTGCCTCATATAACCGCATCGGGCAAGCTGATGGGATACCTCGGAGTCGTCACCGATATCCATGAGGAGAAGGAAATCCAGATCCAGTCGAAAGCCTTCACTCGGGAAATTGAGGAGATGAACGAGATTTTCATGGCCCGGGAAGAGAAAATGTCCGAGTTGAAGGAAGAGATCAGGCGTTTGAAAGCAGATTCACAGGAGAAGATATGATCGAGCAGAGTCAATCCGCAGGGGAGCCGGGTCCCGCCATCGGTGATACAGGATCGGTTCGTGTCGAATCGGAACGGAAGCCGATGGATTTTTTGGAGCCGCTTTCGCACGAAGAGGAACTTTTGGCATTGCTTGAAGAGCGGAATCGTTTCTTGGAGCGGAACAAGCGGGCGGTCATCAATATCCTTGAGGATATTCAGGAGTCGGAAAGAGAGCTGCGTATCCAGAGAGAGGAGCTGAACAAGTTCAAGCTGGCCGTGGACAGCAGTTTCAATCATATCGTTATTACGAATTCCGACGGCGTCATCCTGTATGCCAACCGGGCGGCTGAATCGGTGACCGGGTTCTCTTTCGAAGAAATGAAAGGGAAAACACCGGCGTTGTGGGGGAAGCAGATGTCGGCCGATTTTTACGAGGCATTCTGGCATACCATCAAACAGGAAAAGAAGCCGTATTCTGGTGAAATTACCAATCGGCGGAAAAACGGCGACCGGTATCTTGCAAGCGTATCCATCACGCCGATTCTAAGCGCGAAGGGAGATGTTTCCTTTTTCGTGGGTATCGAGCGCGATATTACCGCGGAACGCAGGCATCAGGAGGATATCGAACGTCATGCGCGTGAGTTGGAAGCAGCAAATATTCAGATCCGAGCCGAAAAAGAACGGGCGGAAGGGATTCTCCGGTTTCTCGAATCTATCGGAGAAGCGGTATATGTCACCGATGCGGATCGGAAAATCATCTTCATCAACAAGACAGCTGCTGATTATATCGGGAAACCCCAGTCGTCCGTCGTCGGAACGCATACGTCCGAATACTTCACTTTCGAAGTCGGGAATGACGATACATCAGATCGACAGCTACCTATTCGGATGGTTTTGGAAACCAAGAAGACTTTCGTGTTTCCAAACCACATGTTTGTCGTGAAGGACGGTGTTAGGCTACCGGTTACCGGAACCGCCGCCCCGATTTTCGATGAACGGAAGGTATTCATCGGAGTCATCGTCATTTTCCAGGATATAACGGAGAAATACGCTTTGGAACAGATGAAGGACCGCTTTCTTTCGGTGGCGGCCCATCAGTTGCGGACGCCGATCGGCAGTATGCGGTGGAGTATGGAGCTGTTGCGGAGTGGTGATTTCGGTGAGCTGCCTTTCGGGGCGCAGGAAGCCATTCAGGAACTGTATGATAACAGCGCGCGTCTTCTGGCTTTGATTAACAGCCTGCTGGACGTCTCGCGTATCGATCAGGGTCGCGCCGTCGAAGAACCCGTGCTCGTGGATATGACCTCGGTGATTCAGGAAGCCATCGTTGCCCTTACCGGTGAAGCGAAGCAGCGCGGCATCGAATTGACGTTCGCTGTTCCCAAAAAGGCTTTGCCACAGGTCCGGGTGACACGCGGACATATGTTCGAGGCGATCGAGAATCTCGTGTCGAATGCGTTGAGGTACAGCCAGGAGCAGGGGAGGGTGACGATTACTCTTTGTGTCAGGGAGCGTATGTTGGAAATTCGGGTCTCTGATACGGGAATCGGGATTCCCCAGACGGATCAGGCGAAGATCTTCTCGAAATTCTTCCGGGCCTCCAATGCCGTACGTTCCTTCACTGATGGAAGCGGTCTCGGTCTCTCCGTGGTGAAGTCGTATGTGGAAGAAAACGGGGGAAATGTGAGCTTCGAGAGCCAGGAAAATGTCGGAACCACGTTTTTGATCCGACTGCCCATTCCGGAGGAATCCCGAGAAGATTAAATCATGTAAGGCGGAAGAAGTATGAGCGAGGAAAAATACGTGTTGATCGTGGAAGACGATCCGTTTTATTCGAGCATCTATAAGACTAAGGTGGAGAAAGAAGGACTCCGTTCGGTTTTGGTACATGATGGAGCCGCCGCCTTGCAGGCAATCAGAAAGGAAAAGCCGGCCGTGGTCGTTCTCGATTTGATTATGCCGGGGAAGGATGGTTTCCAGGTGTTGGAAGAGCTGAAAGCGGATCCGGTTTTCAAGGACCTGGTCGTGCTGGTGCTCTCCAATCTGAGTCAGGATGAGGATATCAAGCGCGTGATGGATATGGGTGCGACAGAATACCTGATCAAATCGAATGTTCCCCTGCAGGAAGTGATCGCGAAAGTCCGGTCCTATATTTCCTGAGTCTCTTTCGGGTCCGAAGCGCATATCCTCAAGCGTTGAGGGGAGCACCCTCTTCGGAGAATTACATATGTCTGAAAAAACGCATTTTCGAAAAGAACAGCGTTCACGCGCTCGGAAGATGGCCCGAATATACGGTGTGGTGACCTTGATCGTTTTGAGTACCTATTTTTTTGCTGGATTCTTTCTTCATCCGCTTTTCCTCGTGAAGGATGTCCGGGAAAAGATACGGGCGATAGGCGGAACGGTTTCGGTTTTGGCACGCGTTTTGGCTCCACCGGTCAAACCGATAGTGAGCGGAGTTGGCGGGTGTCCGGTGGGCGTTCCCACGGGTTTACTTGACTGGGCGGATGATGAGAATTCCCTGAGTTACGATATCGATCGTGATGGCGCGCCGCTTTCGACCGGAGTCATCCTGTCCGAATATGCCGATGCCACCGCCGTACCTGGACAGACGTATTCGTATGTCGTCACCGCCTTTGGGCCGATGGGTCCGGGTTTCGAGATCTCCGACCCGATAAGTGTGACATTGCCTGCGTCTTGCGCCGTGAATCCGGTCCCGACGATTACCGTACAGACTTTCGCGGGAAGAAACATCGCTCATGAAGCGCAGCCGTACGCGACTACCGATCGGAATCCTCGTTTCAGCGGGATCACCAATCTGCTTCATGCCCGGATCGATATCGTGTTGGAGAGCGGAAGCGAGAAGGTGTTCGCGACCATTTTTGCGAATGACAACGGGTACTTTTCCTGGAGTTATGGTGGAAAACTGGAATACGATCGATATACAGTATCCCTTCGAGCGACTGATCCCGGGGATGCTTCCTTGTTTGCGACGAGCGACTTCAGAATACGTATCGAATCCGAAGCGGATGACCACAAAACGGCAAGGACGATCGTCGTACTGACGGACACGGAATCCGAAAGACCCCGAGAGGGTGGCTCGTCATTCGATTTTTCGGTGCGACTTCCCGAGGGGGAATTCTACGTGGACGAGTGGTACGATCCATATCGTTCTCTACCGTATTTTGGCTCGTATCGAACTTTCGACGGCACTCGTGCCGATGGCGGTCGATGCGCTCACCGGTGGATTCGTCCGGATGTATAATGATACGGTACCGTTTGTCATCTTCATCCCGAACACGACCACGACATCCAACATCAACGGACAGGTCATTTGGACCCAAGGATGATTTTATTGCAGACTGCAGATCGTAGAATGTAGATTGGAGACCCCGATTGGATCTATGCTCCGCGATTCTCAATCATCAATTTAAAATCTTCATTCTATATTTTTTCCTATGGCTATCACGACCGTCGCTGGAGCGATTTCCGGCATGCAATATACGCGTGAATTCGTGAAGGCGGTAACCGGCACGCTTGTTGCCGGGCGTCCGCAGTCACTTTTGTATCTTGCCGGGAGTCCTGCGGCCGGTGTCGCTCCGACTCCGGGACTGAAGGGCGCGGCTCTCACTTCGTATGGCGGGCAGATCCCATTCACCAACCCGACCTCTGGGAATACCTATGTGGCGAGGCTTCAGGCAGCCGCGCCTCAGGGTGGGACACTTCTTCTCTGCGATCGGTTGTGGCACAATTCTGGTTATACGATCACTTCGACGGGCGCGCAGGTCATCGGGAATACCATCACCAGTTCGTCGGTAGCGAACCCGACCGTTATCACGACGTCCGCCAACCATCCCTTTGCCAACGGTGATGTGGTGAATATTCAGGGTCACACGGGTTCTACCCCGGCGGTTTCCGGGAGCTATACGATTTCCAATGTGACCGCGACGAGCTTTACGGTCCCGGTCAATGTAACAGGCGGTGGGACAGGGGGCACCGTCGGACTTGCGCAGCCGGCACGGGATATGAATGGCGCGATCGCCGGCGAGGGAGTCTTTCTTGGAGTCGAGGTAAGCGGTGCCGCCGGGGCTGCCGCGCCGACCTTGACCGTCTCCTATACCAATTCGGCGGGGACCGGAGCGAAGACGGGAACCAATATTGTCGCGACCGCCAACTCGCCGACACAGGGGACCTTTTATCCGATCGGTCTCGCCGCAGGCGATACGGGCGTGCAAACCGTCCAATCATTGACGCTTTCGGCCTCATGGATTTCAGGGACATTGTCCCTGGTCGCGTATCGGGTCCTTGCTCGGCTGGAGATCACGCTGGCGAATTCCCCGAATGCCGCCGATGCTCTGACCGCCGGTTTTGCGCGAGCGTATGATAACACCGTACCGTTTCTTATCTTCATTCCACAGACGACCACTTCATCGAATATCGCGGGGCATGTTATCTGGACGCAAGGCTAAATGGAATTGCAGATTTGAAAACTCAAGAACGGAGCCTCATTCCGCAATCATCATTCTAAAATCTGCAATCATAAATCTCAAATTTGCAATGAGTATATGGCGATAGGCGCATCACGATTTACATCCGGTTGGGCGTACAAAAAAAAAGGGGGAAATCTTTCCCTGCTTCGGAATGAAGTGATGCGACCAGCACGCGAGGAGGAGATCTGGGTGGATTGGTGGCTGTCGGATACGTCA
>JAUPWI010000053.1 GCA_030916545.1 Patescibacteria group bacterium
CGGATCTTCTCGCTCCCGTGCGCCACATAAAAGAAACGATTCTCCGTCCGGAAAGGATAAACCTCCATATCCTTCACTCCGGTTTCCTCTTCCACTTCCCGGCGCAGAGTCTGCTCTTCCGTCTCGCCCTCTTCGACATGCCCCCGAGGGAATTCGTAGTGTCCGCTCGGATACCGGAGCAGCAGATACTCTCTTCCCGCCTGCGTCTCCCGAAACAACACCGCTCCCACTGACTTTTCCCAAATCACCGGTGCACCGATCCAGCGGAGAAACAAATACAGAGGCCTGATAACTGGAAGCTTCATAAGAAAACATCCTTTAAATAAGTGTTCCATCCCGGAAAGAAGCCATTTGCAGATCATCCTCCGGAATATCTGGCTGAAAACCGTGGGCTTCACGCCAGCCCTCTCTTAGGGTACACTGAAACACTGTCCCTGACAAAGTCAATCCTGATCATCCCCCCCTATGCCCGTCCGATTCTCTTCATTTTCCGCTATTTTCCTGCGCATCCTCAAAGAATCCGGCTGGCTGGCCTCTCTTCTGATTCTCGGTATCCTGCTCGGAGGTGGCGCGATCTTTCTGGTCGGACTTCCATCACTGGACCATATCCGCGATCTTCCGCGTGACCGCACCTCCATCCTCTACGACCGGACCGGGACACGAGAGCTCTACCGGCTCTACGAAGAAGAGAATCGCATCGTCCTTTCGCATGAACAGATTCCCGACATCGTCCGGCAAGCGACTCTCGCCGCCGAAGATCGGAGTTTCTTCAGTCACCCGGGCATCGATGTTCCCTCCCTTTTCCGCGCCCTCATCACCAATCTCAGATCCGGGAGCATCCGCCAAGGAGGATCCACGATCACCCAGCAGGTAGCCCGGGCACTCTACCTCACCCGAGAAAAAACCTTCTCCCGTAAACTCAAGGAAATCGTGCTCGCGCTCAAGATCGAACACGTACTCGACAAGGATGAGATCCTCGACCTGTATCTCAATACGGTTCCTTATGGTGCCAATGCGTATGGCATCGAGACGGCTGCCAACACCTACTTCAATAAACCGGCCGTCGATCTCACCCTTGAAGAGGCCGCCCTGCTCGCCGCACTTCCATCGGCCCCCTCGGCCCTCTCTCCGTACGGTGACCGGAAACACGACCTCATCCAACACAAACGGCGCATACTCATCGCCATGCATGATCTCGGATTCGTCTCAACCGATGCGTTCAAACAGGCCGATGCCGTCGATCTCCTGGATCGCATACCACCGAGACAGGCATCGATACGGGCGCCCCATTTCGTCTTTTTCATCCTTGATGAACTCAGGAAAACCTACGACGAGCGTACGCTTCGCACCGCCGGCTTCCGCATCGTCACAACGCTTGATCTCCATCTCCAGGAGACTGCCGAACAGGTAGTTGCGGAGGGTGCCAAGCGCAATGCGCCGCGCCGCGCGAGCAATGCCGCTCTCGTAGCGACCGATCCAGAGAGCGGAGAGATACTCGCCATGGTCGGATCGAAAGACTACTTCGATTCCGAAATCGACGGCAACTTCAATGTCACCCTGAGTGCGCGCCAACCGGGATCGGCCTTCAAGCCGTTCACGTATGCCACCGCTTTCAGCAAAGGCTATGAACCGGAAACGAAGATCTACGACGTACCGGTCGATTTCGGACCTGACGGTTCAGGTGCGAACTATATCCCCCGCAATTACGACGGCAAGTTCCATGGTCTCATCACCATGCGGGAAGCGCTCGCCATGTCGCTCAATGTCCCGGCGGTCGAAACACTCGCCCTTGCCGGAATCGATGCGACTATCGAAACCGCCACCCGACTCGGTATCACCACGCTCACCGAACCGAAACGCTACGGATTGTCCCTCACCCTCGGCGGAGCGGAAGTCCGGCCGCTCGACATGGCACGGGCCTTCGGCGTCTTCGGTCAGGAAGGAATCGCTCACGACATACTTCCTATCCGCTCCATCACCGACTCTCAAGGCAAGACCCTCTTCGAATCCATTCCGTCGGAAGGAAAGCGCGTCCTGGATACGGAGGTCGCTCGCAAGATCAACTCCATCCTTTCGGACAACGCGGCACGAACACCGATTTTCGGGCCGAAGAGTCCTCTTGCGTTCCCAACCGGCAAAGCTGTCGCCGCCAAGACCGGTACCTCGCAGGATTTCAACGATGCCTGGACCGTCGGATACACTCCCTCCATCACTGCCGCCGTCTGGGTCGGGAACAACGACCACTCACCGATGACCGCCGGCTCGGATGGCATCTTCGTCGCCGCTCCCATCTGGCGGTCATTCATCGATGCCGCCGGTTTCAATGCACCCGAAACGAACTTTGTTGCCTACACACCATCCGGTTCCCTCAGTTCCCTTCCAGTCCGCCCACCAGGAATCGCTCTCGCTCCCATCGAGGGAAGAACCCTCTACATCGACCGGAAAACCGGTCGCGAAATTCCTCGAAATGAAGCTGAGAAGATGAAAAAGAAACGTTATCAAATCATCCGATCCGATCCGTTTCTTCCTGAGACGCCCTGACAACACTCCGAATCGGTACGGTATATATCGGAAACAGGCCCTTTATTCCTTCCGCAAGGCCTCCATCGGCGAAAGACGCGAGGCGCGATAGGCGGGTGCCAGTCCGAAAACGATACCGACCAGACCAGCGAACCCGACTCCGAGAAAAAACGAATTGAGAGTGAAAGCCAGTTTGAGCCCGTATCCGAGTTGCCCGGACAGGAAAGTCAGTCCCCAAGTGATAATCACGCCGAGCAGCACGCCGATGAGACCGCCAAGTATCGTGATGATGAGAGCTTCGAAGAGAAATTGCCACAAGACGCTCTTCGAGGAGGCCCCGACCGCTTTTCGAAGCCCGATTTCACTCGTCCGCTCCGCCACGGAAACATACATGACGTTCATGATGCCCACCCCCCCGACGACGAGCGATATCGAGGTCAGGAACATCAGAAGAAGGCTCATCGCTCCCAGTATGGAAGATACCGTTTCCTGGGCCTCACGAGCCGATGTCACGATGAAGTCATCCCGATCGGGATCCGTGATATCATGCCGCCTCCTGAGAGTCTCGCGGATGAGTGCTACCGTCTCGTCCTCGCGTGACACATCACTCATTTTCGACGTGAAGAACGCGATGTGATTGACACCGAGAATCTTTTTCTGCAAGGTCTGCACCGGCACATAGGTCATCTCATCGAAATTCAGAAAAGCGACCGATCCGCGCCGAGCCAGAACGCCGATCACCTTATATCCCTGTCCCTTGATACGGATCGTCTCTCCGATCGCCGGATTCTCTTTTCCGAAAAGTGCGTCCTTGATATCGGCCCCAAGCACGACCACCTGGGCCAATCCATCATCCTCATCCACTGAATAAAAACGCCCGCTCTCGAGCTTGAGATTCGGATCGACGATCGGCGCGGTAGCGGACGAACCGAACAAAAGAATGCGCTTATGCGTCCCCCGATAGCTCGCCCGTTCCTGGCCGATGCTGCCGGCATAGACCTCTGCGACGTTCGGCAAACGGCGAACCGCTTC
>JAUPWI010000054.1 GCA_030916545.1 Patescibacteria group bacterium
ATTCCAATCGACAACAATACTACAAATTATAATACTTTGCTTAAAATAAATCAATAAAAAGTATCATATTACTATACAAAATTACGGCACTCGTCTTGATAGGTGATGTATTTACTGGTATTGTGTGTGGTTCTGGAAATAGAACGATTGATGTCTTTTAACAATATTTCATCGAGAGTGAGGAAAAAAATGGAAAAGAGATATGAGCCGCTACGGCTGGAAGAGCCGAGATGGACAGAGTTTCGCTTGGCGATCGGGAAGGATGAGGACTTGCCGGCGGATGAGGTTGGGCATAATAGCGTCTATTGGCTCGTTGGGAATTTTCAGCCACCGGAGACTGATTTTGTTGGACTTTATCTGCATGCATGGTGGAAGCACGGTTTTAATCCTATTGGGATTCCCGCGATACAAGTCGTTTTGATGGAAGGGGAGTGTTTGGTGTATGCGCCACACCTTCCGAGCTATGCCGATATGGGTACATTGGCGCAGTATGCTCGGGTGGCCATCACTCGAGCGGGAATCTACGCTTCTACCTCCTATCGTGCGTCGCCGTCTTATGAGATTTCTGTCACGGAGACCTTAATCGAAAAGGCTATTTTGGTTTCTCCGCGGAGAATGTGGGCCATTATCTGCGGGCCATGGTGGCAGAGAATAGGGAGGCGGATGCGACGAGTTTTCAAATCAGATTGAATGTAGAAACTTATCACAAATCGAAGCGGGCACATAATATGGCCCGCCCTTTTTTGTTTAGATGGTGCATCTGTTAGGCCAAGTTATCCCACACCGTCTGGACATCCTGGTGGTCTTCGAGGAGCTCTTTGAGATTTTCATATTTCTCCAGGTCGGCCGGGGAGAGGGATATGGTCTCTGTGGGGAGATAGCCGAGTTCGGCGCTTGCCGGCTCGAAATCCTTGCCGGTGAAATAGGTTCGAACGGCTTGGAGGTGTTCCGGACGGGTGATGACGAGAAAGACGTCTTCCTCGACACGGAAGTCATCGGCACCGGAGTCGAGAGCCACGAGCTCGAGTTTTTCGGCTGGGTATTTCTCCAGGGGGAAGACGATAATTCCAACATGACGGAACATAAAGGAAACTGAGCCAGTTGGAACAAACTTGCCACCATTCTTGGTGAGGATGGTTTTCACGTCACCGACGCTGCGGTTTTTGTTGTCCGTCAGGCCTTCGATGAGGAGCGCGACCTGGCCGGGCCCGTAGGCTTCATAGAGGACGGAGTCGATGACGGCGCCGTCTTTTTGTTCGCCGCTTCCGGCCTTGATGGCTCGCTCGATATTTTCTTTCGGCATGTTCATGCTGCGGGCGGTATCGATGGCGAGACGGAGTTTGAAGTTCATGGTCGGGTCGGTGCCTTCGCGCGCAGCGATGGTGATGATGCGGCCATGCTTGGTGAAGACGGCACCGCGCTTGGCATCATTGATGCCTTTCTTGTGCCGGATACCGGCCCAGTGGGAATGTCCTGACATAGAAAAAAGAGAAAAGGGATACAGAATGAAGCGTAGACAGAAAAATGAAAAAAATCAAGACGAATGGTCCGTCTGGGGTTTCTGGGAGCATCTTTCACGTCAAGCGACACGTTTGCCGACGGAAATCTTGGCATTGATTTGCCGGGCTTCCTCGGGGGTGCTGGAGCGGGAGAGTCGCATCACCATGTCTTTGATCGTGTAGGGATCGGGAATCTGTCGGAAGACGAAGCGGGTCTCTTCGGCCGCGGTCTGGACATAGACATCGCCGAAATTGAGCATGGTCGGGATGAAGCCGTCGACGATGGAAGTCACGTCTTGGATCCGGGCGAATTGAAGCTCGCTGACTTCGCGGTTGAAGAGGCTCTTCTGTTCGATATTGACGATGCGTTCATTGGTGATGATCCAGATGTCGAAGTAGTAATCTATCCAGATGAGGAACGCATAGAGCCAGAGAAAGAGCAGGAAAGTATTGAGCAGAAAAGCCAGGAAGACGGGCGGGAGCTCATCTGGAGAAAGGGGGGCGATCTTCGGAAGGACGGAGAAGATGATGACCAGGAGAATGGCGGCGAATCCGATGGCTGAATACTGCATGGCAATGCTGAACCAGTGACGATGGATGATGCGGAGCACCTCCTCGTTTTCGCGCTGGCCTTGGAAATGGTATCGGGAGAATGGGGACATAGGCGAGGTATCAGAAACCGCTGGAACGAGGGAACGGTATTCCGTTCCCGATGAGCTTATCGAGTGGGAGATTGGAAAAAAGGGAGAGGTTGATGAAGAAGAGGAGCATGAATACGGCCAGGAAGAACGAAACGCCGAAAATCGCGTTGGTGCGGCAGAGCGAATAGCGGAGAATATGGAACACGACGAACCC
Source organism: Patescibacteria group bacterium (assembly GCA_030916545.1). Lineage (GTDB taxonomy): Bacteria > Patescibacteriota > Minisyncoccia > Moranbacterales > UBA1568 > JAGOSP01. The sequence continues at coordinate 2,355 of JAUPWI010000054.1, forward strand.
CGCTGACGCGAGGTAGGTGATGATGAGTACGGAATAGAGGGCCCAAGCGATGAGTTGCATGAAGATTTTTATTTCAACTCAATTCTATCGCATCCGCTTCTTGTTGCCCAGGGTCTTGCCGATATCTTTCAAATAAATTTCTCCCGCTGGCTTTCGGGCATGGGGAGTCCGAGGTGTTGGTAGCCGGCTTCGGTGACGATGCGGCCGCGCGGGGTTCGGGCGATGAAGCCGAGCTGGATCAGGTATGGCTCATAGACATCTTCAATGGTCTGCTCCTCTTCGCCGATGACTGAGGCGACCGCACGGATACCCGCCGGTCCGCCGCGGAATTTTTCGATGATGGCGCGGAGCATATGGCGGTCGGTCGGTTCGAGGCCGAGCGGATCAATCTCAAAGAGCGCGAGCGCTTCGCGGGCCGAGGCGGCATCGATTTGGTTTTCACGGTGGACCTGAGCGTAGTCGCGGACGCGCTTCAAGATGCGGTTGGCGACACGCGGGGTCTGGCGGCTGGAGTGGGCGATGATATCGGCGCCGGCGTCATCGAGTTCGACCCCGAGGATGCGGGCCGAGCGAAGAACGATACGCTTGATTTCTGCTGGGGTATAGAATTCGAGTCGGTGAGTGGAGCCGAAGCGATTACGGAGGGGATTGGAGAGTGAACCGAGCTTGGTCGTGGCTCCGATCAGGGTGAATTTGGGTAATTCGAGTTGGATGGTGCGGGCCGAAGGGCCTTTGCCGATGATGATGTCGAGCTTGTAATCTTCCATCGCCGGATAGAGGACTTCCTCGATGGATTTGTTGAGTCGATGGATCTCGTCGATGAAGAGCACGTCGCCGGGTTCGAGATTGGTCAGGATGGAACCGAGGTCTCCTACTTTCTCGATCGCGGGTCCGGACGTGATACGGATGTTTACTCCCATTTCCTTGGCGATGATATGGGAGAGAGTGGTCTTTCCGAGGCCGGCGGAACCGTAGAGGAGCACGTGCTCGATATTTTCGCCACGATGCCGGGCGGCCTCGATGAAGATATGGAGATTGCGTTTGATCTTCTCCTGTCCGACATAGTCCGCGAATGCCTGCGGGCGGAGCGTATTGTCAAACACTTCTTCTTCGGGGAGCGATTGTGCGGTGGTAAGCATACGGTGAGATGTCTAGTCGGATGATGGAGACGGTCGCTCGCGTGCTGACAGGAAGTCCCGCTCGGACTCCGTTCTGAAATACGAGGCGGAGAATGATATGCCTGGGCATGCGCGGCGCATTTTTTTGAGCAGGACGCCGGCAGGAATCCGCAAAGCGCATTTCCGGACTATCGGCTTCAATAAGAGAAAAATAAGGTCTTTCTGAGTACAGAATACCACGTCTTGACAGGAAATCCAAGCTGTGCTAACATGAAAAGTCGTTGTGCTGGAATGCGATAGCGGCAAAGTTCCAATACGTTTGGTTTGACAAAAGAAGGATTGCTTGATCTGTAGACAATCGGAGGTTTCTATCTTTGCCTCTGATCTCGGGAACTTTCCATCCCGCACCTATTTGAGATCGGTTTCCCCTCCGTATCGGAAGGGAAATCTTTTTGTGTGAGTTTGTGGAAGCTCGCATCTCAAAGAGGCGCGGGATTTGTCCAGATCGGGTAGGGTGGTTTCGGCTGCGCTATTCCTCGACACTGTTCCTTTCCTCTCGCTCCCATGTGAGAGGCCTGTCTACAGATCAAGACATCTTTCTTCGACGAAAATCCCGCTTACCAGAAGCGGGATTTTGGTTTCTTCTCCTGTCGGACCGCTAGATTTCCGTGACACGTTTGATTTCTTCGATCGAAGTATGACCTTCGAGTACGGCCAGTATGCCGTCTTGTGTCATCGTGATCATTCCGAGTTCAATCGCTCGTTCCTCGATCTCATGGACGAGCGCGTTCCGACCGATAAGCTCCTGGATATCCGTTTCCACAGGAAGCGCTTCCACGATGGTCATCCGGCCGGTGTACCCGGTACCGTTGCAGGCCGGACAGCCGCCCGCCCGCCAGATCGTTCGGGAAAGAGGGACATCGACGCCGGCAGCCGGCGAGATGGACCGGACAACCGTTTCAATCAGCGTCATTTCTTCGGGCGTCGGGACGGATTCCTGTTTGCAGTGGCTGCAGAGTTGTCGGACGAGGCGTTGGGCCATGAAGAGGTTGCTTGCGTTGGCAAGATCGTCAGGAGATACATTCATCTTGATGATACGGGAGACGGTTCCGGCCGCGGAATTGGCATGGAGCGTCGAAAGGACGAGGTGTCCGGTGGAAGCCGACTGGATGGCCGCCTCGGCCGTTTCGTTGTCTCGGATTTCACCGATCATGATGATGTCCGGATTCTGGCGCATCAATGCGCGGAGAGCGGTAGCAAATGTATAACCGCCTTCATCGTTCGTCTGCGTCTGGAGAAGGCCGGGTATCTGGTATTCGATCGGATCCTCGACGGTGATAATCTTGATTTCCGGTCTGTTGAGACGGGCGAGAACACTATAGAGCGTCGTCGTCTTGCCGGATCCCGTCGGACCGGTATTGAGTATCATGCCATAGGGCTTCTCGATGGCGGTGAGCAGTCGGTCGAGGCTCTGCTTTCGGATATTGAGGGAGGTGAGGTCGAGTTTGGTCACGGATTGGTTCAGGAGACGCATGACGACGGTTTCGCCGAAGCCGCCGAGGATGATGGAAAGACGGATATCCACCTTGTTACCCTCGACATTCTCATTCGCTCGTTCGAGGTTGATGGAAAAACGGCTGTCGGTGACCCCCGCGACTTCCCCTGATTTGAGTCCGCCGAGGAGCTTGATCTCTCCCATGAATCCGGGATACTCGTTGAGAGGGAACGAAGCGACGGTCTGGAGGATGCCATCGATACGGAAACGGACATCGAACATGGTTTCGCTCGGTTCGATATGGATGTCGCCGGCTTTCATCGCGATCGCTGCGGCGAAGAGGGTCGGGAGGCGGAGATTGGAGTCCTGTTTTTCGACAAACTCCGCGAAGGATTTGAGGGAGCCGAGGGATCGCTTCGTCTCCGCATAGAGGCTCTCGGTGACCAGCGACGCGCGGGACAAGGCACTCGGCATGAGTTTCGCGTAGATATTCTGGAGAATCTCGGTCTGATCGGCGACGCGCCAGACTTCGTCAAGAGTCGTGATGCCCTCGAGGGCTTTCAGGATGCCGTCCTGGGTCATGGTGATCATGCCGTTTTCAAGGGCGACTTTGAATATCTCTTCCTCGCTTCCCAGATTATTGATGATCTCAGAAATCTCAGGGGTCATGGTCAGGACTTCGAAGATGCCGATGCGTCCTTTATATCCCGTCATGTGGCAGTGCTGGCAGCCTTTGGCCTGCCAGAGCTCCTTGATATCTTTCGGGATCGAGACTTTCGCTTTCGGTGAGATGATGGAGATGAGTTTGGTGATGGAGTCGAAGGTCTCTTTGGCGGGTACGTAGGATACGCAGCAGTGCCGACAGAGTTTCCGGACCAGGCGCTGGGCGATGATGATATTCATGGCCGAGGTGATCAGAGTCGGTTTGACGCTGAGCTCGATGAGTCGAGGTACCGCTGCGGCGGCGGAATTGGCGTGGATGGTTGAGAAAAGGAGGTGTCCTGTGAGGGCGGCATTGATGGCGATATCGGCGGTTTCGTCGTCGCGGATTTCACCGACGAGGACGATGTCGGGATCCTGACGGACGATGGCCCGGAGCGCTGTGGCGAAGGTATAGCTCCGGTCTTTGGCGACCTCGGTCTGGACGATGCCCTGGAGTGAATATTCGATCGGATCCTCGATGGTGATGATTTTTGTCCCGGCGCCATTGAGCGTCGAAAGGAGAGTATACAGTGTCGTCGTCTTGCCGGATCCCGTCGGACCAGTATTGAGTATCATGCCGTGCGGTTTGCGGATTTCTTTCATGACCTGCTCATTCGCCAGTCCGCGCAGGCCGAGATCGTTGACGTCGACGATGATATCGTCACTTGAGAGGAGACGCATGTTGATGCTCTCCCCGTGTTTCCCTGGAATCGAATTGACGCGGATGTCGATGCGTTTGCCCGCGATATCGATGTAAAAATGTCCGTCCTGGGCCTCTTTTCTGATGTTGAGGCGCATCTTCCCAAGCATTTTGACGCGCGAGAGGAGGAGATGATAGACGGCCTCCGGCAGATCCCCGATATCCTGGAGAACCCCATCGATACGGAAGCGCAGCCGAGTGGAGTGTTCTTCTGTTTCGAAATGGATATCGCTCGCATCGAGTTTTTTGGCTCCGGCCAGTATGATTTCCATGGCGCGGGAGGTGTTGATGTCGCGGCTTTCCTTGAGAGAGAGTAGCTCCTTGAAATCGTGATCGAATTGCTCGAGGTCCTTGCCGCTCAGGGAAACGCGGACAAGATCGAGGTTGTCGATGAAGGTGCGCTTCTTGTATTGTTCGGCGGCGCGATCGAATGAGGGTCGCGAAACGACATATATCTCGCTTTCCCAGCCGTGGCTCTCGCTGATTTCTGTGATGAAATCGAGTGCTGCCTGATTGTGCGGATCGAGGATGGCGAAGCGGACCTCGAGTGTCCTCTTGTGAAAGAGCACGACCCCGAGCTCGAGTGCTTTTTCTTCCGGTATCAGGAGCACGTCTTCGGAACCGATGGGGAAGATATGAAGGTCGATGTAGGGGTAACCGGAATGCTGCGCGAGTTGCGACGCGACTTCCTCGATGGAGGAGACTCGGAGCTTTTTGAGAACGGATTCGGTCTTCTCGATTTTCGGATCGACGCTCCCACTATTTTGAATGACGGTAACCATATTTTTTTGTATCGTAATCGAGTCCATTCTAGCGCACAACGGGGAATTGGGGAATGAAAAAATCAGCCGGCGAGGCTGATGTGATGGGCGGTATGCGTTCGGACGAAAGCAGCCTCAGGCCTCGGTTTGATCAAGCAAGGGGACGAGGTGTGACTGGAGGTGGATTTCCGCGGTCTCGAGGGAGTTCGCCGCAATGGAGAACACGAGCACGTCGCCACGCATCTCCGATCCGACGAGGGCCTGTCGGAGTTTGTCGAGTGCTTCGGCGTGATGGCATTTCAGGAGCACTTGGACGGTCAATGGGCTTTCCTGGAAGAAGAGGACGAAAGTAGTCGCGAGAGAGAAGCTGTTCCGGATCTTTTCCAGTACGAGCGAGAGGTCGTGCGTATGCGCTCGGGACTGTACGAGATCCTCGAGCGAGACGGGCGCGAGTATGAGCTTGTGCTGCTCATCCCAGCGGATATGTGAGAGCGCCCGACCCCAGAGCTTGAGGAGCGGCAATGGCTCGGTCCGGTAGAGCGCACGGACGATTTTCTGCTGATCGGCACCGTGTCCGATCAGTCCGGCGGCGGCCTTCAGGGCCTTTGGCGTGGTGTTCTTTTTTTGGAAGCTTTCGGTCGCGGTCATGATGCCGGCGAGGAGCGCTTCGGCGATCGGCTCGGTGATGAAGGTGGGAACCGTCCGTTCGAGGAGCTCGGCGAGAATCTCCGATTTCGAGGAGGCGGTGATATCAACCAGATTGATCTGTCCGAAGAGCTCATTCTGTGAGCTGGTGTCGATATTGATGAGTGGAACTTCGTAAAAGATGTCGGGATTATCCTCGAAAATCTTTCCGAGATGCTCCTTGTCCGGAACCCCGATGATGATGGCGGCATCAAATCGATAGTGCGCCGGAATGAACGAGAAATCACGAGGATCAATCGTCCCTTTTTCCGGAGTGAGATAGATGCGATACTCGTCGCCTTCTTGGGCGGTCCGAATACCGAGGATCTTGTTGTAGCTCGTATTGAAGGAGAGGACGAAATCCCTCGCTCCCGAGAGAGCCGCGAGCGTTTCCTTTGGACGGGTGATGAAAGGTAGTTCGCCCAGGGTCGTTTCGATGCGGTCGGCCGCGAGCGTGACTGATTTTCCGAGACGCTCGATGAAGAGCGAGAGGGCGAGGGCTGACGCGATATCGTCGCGGCTCGGATAGGGAGCGAGTAGGATCAGCGGATGGGAGGATTTTTTGATGAGATCGTGGAATTGCTGATCGGGGGAGAGGGACATAGTGTGTGGATTCGGATAGGCGGAAAAAATCGGATGAGATAAGAAATCAGCCTAGCAGGGGGAAAGCGAAACGTCAAATATGCGGATCGTCGTCCGTTTTGGGAGAGCAGAGCATGTTCGACGAAGAGCCGGTTTTTTGGTATAGCTAAGAAGACATCGACGAAATTATTGTGATATACGCATTTATGTTGGAAGAGAAACGATATTTTTCCGAGACGGCTGAGGAGACACGTCTTCTCGGGAGAGATTTCGGGAATACGCTATCGCCGGGAACGCTCATTTGCTTTCGTGGGGATCTAGGAGCCGGCAAGACGACGTTTATTCAGGGGATGCTTGCGGTGCTCGGGGCTCGACCGCCATTTGTTTCCCCGACTTTCATCCTCATGAAAGAGTATGATTTGGATACGCCGACTGCGAATGGCATCCGGCGTGTGTATCATGCAGATGCGTATCGGATGGAACGGGCCGAAGATTTTGAAAAAATCGGCTTCACCGAATGGTGCGCCGATCCTGAGGGTATCGTCCTTCTCGAATGGCCGGAGCGGATCGAGGCGCTTTTGTCGAATACGCGCATTGACATCACGCTCTCTTTGAAAACAGGCAGTGATACTCATCGCGAAATTCGTATCGACAAAAAATAGAGAAAGACTGAACTTCTCTCACTTTGTTCTACAGGCGAGGCGCACGGACCTCTCTTGGGAGAGAGATATATGACCAAAAGAGCCGCGCAAACACCTAGAATTGCCCACAAAACAGAGGAGAGAAATACTCCTTCTCTATTCTACGACCGTTTATCAATCCATCAATCATGTGATGTGTTGAAAAAAAAGAAAACGAGCAACAGAAGTCTTCCTGTTGCTCGATAAATCAATATGCGAGTTTTGATAACCGAGTCTCACAACTCGGGGGCGTCTGGGTTGCTTTTGGTGTTGGTACTGGGCGTATGCCA
>JAUPWI010000002.1 GCA_030916545.1 Patescibacteria group bacterium
CTTTCTTGAGTTGATTCACTCTCCACGTAGCTGTCTTTTCCCGGGCATTTCTCTTCTTACAGAATAGTAAAGGCCGCTACTCCATCCTTGGTCTGCGGCTTCATCACGCGTACCCCTTGAGTCACCCGCCCGAGAAGCGGCACTGATTTGAACGGCACACGGATAATTGTACCTTTTTCTGAAGTCAGAATCAGGTCATCCTCGATATTGGCCAGACTCGTCACCAAGGCTCCGACGATATCTCCTGTCTTTGGCGTCACCTTCATGGCCTTCATACCGGAACCACCGCGCTTTTGTGTTTTAAACTGCTTCAAAGCCGAACGTTTCCCATATCCGTTCTGTGACAACACCAGAAGCTCCATATCCTTGGCGTCCTTGCCAATGATATCCATACCGACAATCCGGTCTTTCTCGTCTTTCAGCTTCATCCCACGCACTCCGCCGGCATTCCGGCCCATCGGTCGAACATCAGATTCCTTGAAACGGACGGATTGACCATCGGCCGTCGTCATGACGACTTCATCGCTTCCTGTCGTCGGCCATACCCAGCCCAATACATCACCTTTTTCAAGTGTAATCGCAATCAAACCACTTCGGCGAACATTTTCGAATTCATCGAGCTTTGACTTCTTGACCGTACCGTTGCTCGTCGCCATGAACAGATACTTGTACGCGTCATCCTTGTTCAGTGAAATCATTTCCGTGATCTTTTCCTCCTGGGAAATCTGCAGGAAATTCACGATAGCTTGTCCGCGGGCGGTCCGGGAAGACTCAGGAATCTCATAGGCCTTGATCTGAAACACCTTCCCGGAATTCGTGAAAAACATGAGATTATCATGCATTTCGATGGTCAGGACCATGGCGATACGATCTTCTTCTTTGGTCGTAGCACCGATGACCCCCTTACCACCGCGTTTTTGCACGCGATACACGGTCGGATTCATCCTCTTGATATATCCGTCCTCGGTCAAGGTGATGATCGCCTCCTCGTTCGGGATGATATCTTCCTGCTTGAATTCGCCGATGCCTCCCTTGATGACTTTCGTCCGACGCTCATCGCCGAATCTGTCCCGCACTTCGATCAACTCACTCTTCACCAACCCGAGGATCTTCGATCGGTGCTTCAAGAGGTCCTCCAGATAAGCGATCAATTTCAGTTTTTCCTCAAGTTCATCCTCGATCTTCTTCCGTTCGAGTCCGGAGAGGGTCTGCAGACGCATCTCAAGGATAGCGGTCGCCTGCCTTTCGGAAAGACGGAACTTCTTCATCAGGTTCACATGCGCCTGCTCTTTGTTCGGAGACTTCTTGATGGTCTCGATGATCGCATCGATATGATCGAGCGCCTTCTTGAGTCCTTCGAGAATATGCGCGCGATCCTTGGCCTTCTGAAGCTCATATTCCGCCCGACGGGTCACGACCGTCTCCCGATGCTTAATATAGTGTTCGAGAATCGCCTTGAGATTCAGCACCTGCGGATCCACTCCGTCCACCAACGCCAGCATATTCACATTGAAGTTCTTCTGAAGATCTGTCATGGAATAGAGCGCGTTCAAGACCTTCTGAGGATATGCGTCCTTCTTCAGTTCGATGACGACCCGCACCCCGTCTTTGTCCGATTCATCGCGCAGATCCTTGATTCCGACTATCTTTTCCTCTTTGACCAGATCCGCAATCTTCATGATGAGTGCGGCCTTATTGGTCTGATAGGTCATCTCGGAAACGATGATCTGGAAACTCCCGGCTTTCGTTTCCACGATATTGACCCGGGCCCGCGTGACAATCGGGCCCTTTCCGGTCGCATAGGCATGATGGATATCGCGGCTGTTGTACATGATGCCTCCGGTCGGAAAATCCGGACCCTTGATGAAGCCCATGAGCTCATCGATCGTCGCATCCGGCTTGTCGATCAAATGGCAAATGCCATCCACCAGTTCGTTGAGATTATGTGGCGGAATATTGGTCGCCATACCTACGGCGATACCCACAGTGCCATTCAACAGAAGCTGCGGAAGTTTGGCTGGGAGAACCGTCGGCTCTTCATGCACGCCATCGAAATTCGGAATGAAATCGACGGTATCCTTCTCGATATCCAGAAGCATCTCCTCGGCGATCGGGGAAAGCTTCGCTTCCGTGTAGCGATACGCAGCAGGCCCGTCGCCATCCATGGAACCGAAGTTTCCCTGGCCCCAGATAAGCGGATACCGCAAAGAAAAATCCTGCGCCATACGGACCATCGTGTCGTACACCGCCGTATCGCCATGCGGGTGATATTTTCCCAACACTTCACCGACCACGGTCGCCGACTTGCGGAATTTCGCGCTGGACCGAAGACCGGTCGACCACATTGAATAGAGAATACGCCGATGCACCGGTTTCAGACCGTCGCGCACGTCAGGCAAAGCACGCGCCACGATGACGCTCATCGCATAATCGAGATAAGACTGCTTGACCTCATCCGTGATATTCCGTAGCTCTATCTTGCCATCGTGGTAGTGTGAATCCGACATATGCCTTCTCAATCAAGTTAGCTGATTTGTATTCTCCTTCGCGTGTCCGTCTTACTGCGTTTCGTCCATCGTCTTGACCTCACCGCTCTTCCCCTGATTCTTTGCCCGCAGTTCACTCTCGAACAGGTCTTCCGTCGGAGCAGGCTCACTGACAGCGTCCAATCGGTCTCCCCTCTCCAGCAATTCCGAGAGTGATGTCGCTCCTGAGGAGCCGGGAAGTATCCGTGAAGCTTGATTCTTCATATCATCGACGGTGTCCGTTACCGCTACGGAACGCAAGCTTTCCTGAACGGAGATAAACCAGATGCCTACTACCAGGACCATCGTCACCGATACATACACGAACATATACCGACGACGGACGGCCTCCGGCTTCTCACGGATTTCATCAATGATATCCCACAATGAACGCATAGGTCCGTATCTCAGTCTAGCTGTTACTCAAAAGGACGATTTCCATGATCTTTCCTTCGAGGTCCTTCTTTTTGACATTATACCTAGAAATCGTCTCTTCCGGACAATTCCCCAATACATCGCAAAATTTCGTCACTTCCCCAAGAGACATCTTCATCCCCGGAAGAGCATAGTGCATCGGAATGGTCACCTTCGGCTCGATTTTCCGGACCAGGTCATCGATCTTATCCAGATTCAGGGTGTCCGTTCCGTCGGCCGGGACGAAAAGAATGTCCACGTCCCCTAATTTTTCGATCATAGACGGCTCGAGCTCATGCCCCAGAGCACCGAGGAAGCACAGCCTGATCTCTTCCGATTCGATCAGAAAAATCGTATTCTTCCCTTTTTCGGAACCTTTGGTACCGTCCCGAAAACTCGGAAGTCCGACCAGCGTAATACCACTGACCGCATACTCACCCGGAGCATCGAGAACCAGGGGAGAACCCTTGATGAGAGAAATCTCTGGAATATCGCGCCTTTGGTGGGAAAGAACCGCTACCTGCGCCTCTCCTTGCGGAGCCCGGAGACCGGTCACTTTGTCCGGCACATCCGTAATGATGACGACATCTTCCGTCGCCCGACCGTTCGGTTTCGTGTTTATTCTAAAGCAAAAATCACCGTAATATTGAATGTTCATACAGCAAGGGTATCCGATTACTTCCGGATTGTAGCACAGGATAATTCCCCTGTCGATACTCAAACAAGCCAAAAAAAGCGATCGGGACTTGCAAAAATCAGCAGGACCTGTTACACTGCTTTTGCTTGACGTAAGAAACGTTTATTAAAGACAATTGAATATCGGGATGCTTTTAATCCCTTGGTTATCGGTTTTCGATACGTTTTTCACCTCCATTTAAAGGCACCTCGCTCCGTTCAGGTGTTTTTTCGTTTTACAGAGCACAGATACATCGGCTTTAATTCTTATCTTTCGTTCGCCGAGCGAACATAACCCGTACAATCCTTATGACTGAGACCAAAAATACAGCCGCCGTAAGCCAGATGGAAGACCTTCTCACCAAGCACCTCATCGAAATTCCGAGTGTCGGAGATGTGGTCCGCGGTATCGTCATGAACGTCTCTTCGAATCACGCCCTGATCGACCTGGGTGCACTTGGAACAGGCATCGTCCTCGGCAAAGAAATGCGCGACGGACTCGGCGTCGACGGAAAACTCAAGGTAGGAGCGGAAGTCAACGCGACCCTGACAAGCTTCGAGACGGAGGAAGGGTATATCGAACTCTCCATCCGGGAAGCCTCCTACGAGAAATCTTGGGAAGATATCGAAGAAAAACTGAATGCCCGCGAAATCGTGCAGACCAAGGTGACCGATGCCAACAAGGGCGGGCTCATGATCGAAGTCAATGGTATCAGCGGCTTTCTTCCGGTCTCCCAGCTCTCAAGCGAACACTATCCGCGCGTCGAAGATGGCGACAAGAACAAGATTCTTGAGTTACTGAAAAAACTGGTCGGCCAGGAAATGAGCGTCCGCATCCTCGATGCCGATCGGGTGAGCGAAAAACTGATTGTCAGTGAAAAGGCTGCTCAGAGCGAAAAAGAGCGCGAGCTGATCAACCGGCTCCGGGTAGGCGACATCATCGAGGGAGAAGTGAGTGGCGTCGTCGACTTCGGTGCTTTCGTCAAGTTTTCCGCCCCGGAAAGCGAAACGGGTAAAAAAGCGACTGAAAAACTCGAAGGACTCGTCCATATTTCCGAGCTTGCCTGGCAACTGATCGATGATCCACGGGAAATCATCAAGACCGGCGAACACGTTTCGGCGAAGATCATCGGGATCGAAGATGCCCGGATCTCGCTTTCCATCAAGGCTCTCAAGAGCGATCCATGGGAAAAAGTCGGTGAAAAATACAAGATCAATGACGAGGTTCAGGGAAAAATCGACAAGATGAATCACTTCGGGGCCTTCGTGTACCTCGACAAGGATATCCATGGACTGGCGCATGTCAGCGAATTCTCGGACGTATATCCGGGACGCAAGATGGAGGAAGTCTTCTCCACCGGTGAAACCTACACCTGGCGCATCCTGTCCATTGAAGCCAAGAGTCATCGACTCGGCCTCCTCCCGGTCAAGGCCGGGGCAAAGACAAAAGAAGCGAAAGTCACTGCCTAAAACCGAAAAAGAGCATCCCGTGCGCAAGACGGGATGTTTTCTTCTCAACCACTATGGACACCGACCACATCTTCATCATCTCCGGTCCGACTGGATCCGGAAAGGATAGCCTCATCGAGCGTCTCGGTCGACGTCTCCCACTGCAACGAATCATCACGACGACGACCCGAGAGAAACGTCCGGGTGAATCGGAAGGAAATCCATACTATTTCCTCTCCAGAGAGGCGTTCGACTCATCTGTCGAGAAAGGTATCTTTATCGAACACTCGGTCAACGAAAATGGTGCCGCATACGGGGTGACTTCCGACGAACTCAATCGGGTCATCAATCAGAAACACCGAATCGGCATCTGGCAGACAGACTGGAAAGGCGTCCAGAGTATCAAACGACTCTTTCCGAACATATCGGCCATCTTTATCAGCTCGCCTCTCGATGTCCTGGAACGACGCATCCGTTCTCGGGATACTCTCAAAGATGAATCCTACTTTCTTGAGCGCATGGATTATACCAAAGAATGGCTCAAACACACCGATATTTATGACTATGTCGTCAAAAATGAGCAAGGAAAACTCGAACAGGCCGTTTCCGACGTGGAAAACATCATCCGTACACGCACGGCATTCCCTTCCCTTTGAAGCAAGGCGGATCTTGAAGCGCGTACGGAATCTTTCCTCCGATACCCATCTCCTGCGTGAGAGAGCGGCCATTCTCATTGCTGTTTCGGGGGGGCCGGACAGCGTCTGTCTGCTCGATATGCTGGTATTTCTCCAAAAAAGATACGCCACCCGTCTCGCTATCGCTCATGTCAATTACCAGCTCCGGGGAGAGGAATCCGAAAAGGATGAGCTCTTCGTTCGAGAACTCGCGAAACGCTATCGGGTACCCTGCTTTGTACGACGTTATCCGAAAAATTCCCGGAAGGATGACGAGGAATCGCTCAGGGATTTCCGCTACACGTTCTTCTCCGCACTTTCAAAAAAGCACCACTTCGACACCATCGCCCTCGGACATCAGCAGGATGACCAGGCCGAAACATTCCTTATGAATCTACTCCGCGGATCCGGACCACTCGGCCTCGCAAGCATGCTCCCCAAACACGGCGATTACATCCGTCCTCTCCTCGACACCCCGAGAGAAGACATTCTCCGATACCTCGCCGTCCGCGGACTCGCCTTCAACTCGGACGTGAGCAACACCAAGACGCGTTATACTCGCAACCGTATCCGGCATGAACTCATCCCTCTCCTCCAGAAGCGCTTCAATCCGAATATCGTAGCTACCCTTGCCAGATCAGCAGCACTCTTTGGCGACCTTTCCCGGAAATACGAGGAAAATCACGATATGTGTCCCGTAACGTACCACGAAGACACCGCTCATTTCTCCCGCGTTCACTTTTGTGCCCTTCAGACAGGGTCTCAAAAAACTCTCCTCCGTGAAATTATGCGAACGCTTTCGGGCACGCGATATACGCCGACCCAGGCCATACTCGATGAATTTAGAAAAGTGATCGCTGCCACCAAAAAACCATCCGCTTCCGTGATGTCCGGACCCTTGAAATGCGAACGAAATCATGATACAGTATTCCTGTCATACTCACCTTTTTAAATACCCCACCTTATGGAAAAGCTCCTCAAAAATTTTTGGACTCTCCTTATCCTTTTTTTCGTCGTCTCGGGGATACTCATCCTCGTTGAAACACCCCAAAACAAACCGGCGGATATCTCCCTCAGCGAACTGGTAGAGCAGATCAACCAGGAGAAGGTCAAGACCATCGCTATCAAAGGCAATGAGCTCTTCATCACCCTGAAAGATGAGAAGCAGGCAAAAGCCTCCAAGGAATCCGAAAGCTCGCTCACCGAGACTCTTGCGAACTACGGAGTCAATACGGACCGTTTGAAGGAAGTATCCCTGACAGTAGAGGATCCGTCCGGCACTTCCTATTGGGCGGCATTGCTTCTCCCGTTCCTGCTCCCGTTCCTGCTTATCGCCGGATTCATCTGGTTCATGATGAGACAGGCGCAGCGTGGAAACTCACAGGCACTCTCTTTCGGTATGTCAAAGGCGCGCATCCTCGATCCGAAAGACAAGCGAAAGCGTATCACGTTCAAAGATATCGCCGGTGCCATCGAGGCGAAGCAGGAACTGGAGGAAATCGTCGAGTTTCTCAAGCATCCTAAAAAGTTTCTTGCTATGGGAGCCAAAATCCCGAAAGGAGTCCTTCTGCTCGGCCCTCCGGGAACTGGGAAAACCCTGATGGCCAAGGCGGTCGCCGGTGAGGCCGGAGTACCTTTTTTCAACATCTCCGGGTCTGAATTCGTGGAAATGTTCGTTGGCGTCGGAGCATCCCGAGTGCGCGATCTCTTCAAGCAAGCGAAGAAGAACGCCCCATCCATCGTCTTCATCGATGAGATCGATGCGGTAGGCCGCCATCGTGGAGCTGGGCTCGGTGGTGGACACGACGAACGCGAACAAACGCTCAATCAGATCCTCGTCGAAATGGATGGTTTCGAAACGGAAACGAGCGTGATCGTCATCGCCGCCACCAACCGCCCTGACGTCCTCGATCCGGCACTTCTCCGCCCAGGACGATTCGATCGGCGCGTCACCATGGACTTACCGGACATCAGTGAACGCGAGCAGATACTCAAGATCCATTCCAAGGGCAAACCGGTCGCCGATTCGGTCGATATCCGCCGACTCGCTGAACGCACACCCGGATTTTCCGGAGCGGACCTGGCGAATCTCGTCAATGAAGCCGCTATTCTCGCGACACGCCGGGACAAGAAAACCATCGATATGGATGAGCTCATCCTCTCCATCGAAAAGGTCATCCTCGGCCCGGAACGGAAAAGCAAGGTTATGAATCCGCGCGAGAAAGAAATAGTCGCCTACCATGAAGGTGGTCACGCCCTCGTCGCCGCCTCCCTCCCGCACGCCGATCCTGTCCATAAGGTCTCCATCGTCTCTCGCGGACATGCGGGCGGATACACGCTTGCCGTCCCGAGCGAAGACAAGTACCTGCATTCCGAGGCCTATTTCTTGGATGAGCTTGCCACCCTGCTCGGAGGATACGCCAGCGAGAAGCTGGTTTTCAACGATACGACCACCGGTCCGTCCAATGATCTCGAACGAGCGACTCATATGGCGCGAAGCATGGTCACCCGCTATGGAATGAGTCAGCTCGGTGCCCGGACTTTCGGCCATAAAGACGAACTCGTGTTCCTCGGGAAAGAGCTCCATGAGGAGAGGAACTACTCCGAAGAAACCGCCGAACGAATTGACAAAGAAGTCACTCGGCTCATAGAAAATGCCTTCAAAAAAGCCACGACGATTCTTACGACACGCCGCGAAACCCTGAACGCCATCGCCACCACCCTCCTCGAAAAGGAGACGATAGAGAAAGATGAGTTTGAGGCCCTGGTAAAACAGAGTCTCTCTCCATCCCCTCTCAGTCATTCCTGAAAAATCTCCCTCTCAATCGACTCTGAACTGGGATTTGTTTCTGCCAACCTGGCTTTGCCTTGAACTATGCCATCATCTTCTCCGTTCCGAATCCCAACGATCGCCCATCACAGTTGGCGCGCGACGTACATGAACCCAGGCCTCTTGGCGTCCGGACTTGCCGTGGCAATCCTCACATTGCTTACCAAAAGCATCCTCTTTCCTGCTTTCGGGATGTCTCCGGAAAAGCTCCCGACCGATCCTTTCCCCGCACTCCTCTCACCAGCCTCTCTGTTCATCCTGCTCGTACTTCTTCTGCGGGCATTCGCCTCCAGCCAGATCTTCCTCCTCCAAGCAGGCGATTTTTTTCGACGTCCCGATCTACTGGCTCCGCGCGCCCGTCTCACCGGAGGGTTCCTCTACGTTGCCGCGGACATACTGCTTGGTTCCGTCTTCCTCGGTATTCCCTACTTTCTTCTCAACGTACCGCTCTTCGGCTCCGAAACCACACGCGCGCTCTCTCCTCTCGCAATCAGCATCCTACTCGGCGCACTCTTCTTCGCCATCTTCTCCGCAACCATCATCAAGCGCCTCGCCGTCGGCTATCTCCTTCTTTCCCCCCTTCATCTTCGCTCAAGCCTCATTCTTTCAGTAAGACTCTTCCTCCGATATCGATATTTCTCAATGCTTACGTTCCTCTCCGTTCTTTTCTTCGCCTTCCTCTTTACAATTCTTGAAAATCTCGTTATGCTTCAGTATGCATTTATCGGACAGCACCTAGCAATATCAGGGGTTTTCGTCTATGCGGTTCTTTTGCTTGCGAATACCCTTGTTTCCATCCTCACCGAGGTCTTTTGGCTCAACTTCTTCCTTGCGCTCACTAACAAGAGCCGAAAGGTCGTACGCCCGACACCTCTCCTCCAAAAAGAACTAGGTGAAGCCCCGCTGACACCGTCATAATGCTGCCGCTCAACCGGTCGTCGGAAGAGCGATTGTTCATTCCGCCGTCACCAAAGCATCTTTCATAATTTTGTGAGTTCGTAGCTCAGTTGGTTAGAGCGCTACGTTGACATCGTAGAGGTCCCCAGTTCGAATCTGGGCGAACTCACAAAGAAGATGAAAAGCGGATACGAAAACAAAAAACACCCCGATAAAGGTGTTTTTTGTTTGACCGCGACAATAATCCCGACTCCATCAAGAGTGATTAGCGCTTATTCGATGAAAAAGAATACCCGCTATCCGCGCAAAAGATACACGATGCATTGGTGGATCCAGAATTGACCGTTTTCGACATCGAAGTCGGTTGTGCATTCCCTCTCTGCCGGGTTTCCTGTGAAAAATTCACTCCCAACCCTTCGCTGGCCATGCCAGACCCGATTTCTCTCGCAACCTGCGTTCCCACGCTGCCGAACTTGCTCGCGATCATCGACTCCGCTTTTCCAAGACCCTGTTGTACGACCCTATTAATCACCTGATTGGCATACGAACTGATGACGCCTGCTGCCAATTGTTCCGGATTTTCCGCAGTCGAAATCACGTCAGCAGACATCGTCTTCACCTTGACGACCATTCCCTCGAGCAGCCCTGCCGGTGCGACGACTTTCCCGTCCTTTTCCTTCGGAATGAACCCGGACGCCTGAGCTTTCACCTTTTGTATTTCTTCCTTCTCTGAAAGAGTGGCGTAAAACATTTCCTTTGCCTGCAATGAAGCTCCAATGGAATTATTCATCGGGTTGGTCACGAGCTGATTCAGATCCCGAACAGAAAGACCTCCCCTTAGACCCGGATTCAAACTCTTGGTATCAAAATCGAATGTCGGCAATTCTTTCTCAACCGCCGACTTCATCGATTGGGCCACCTCCGCTGCCGCATTCATCCCCAAACCCGTACCATTCGCAAAGGTACCAGCCATACCTCCCACTTCGACATAATTCGACACCGAAAACTTTCCACGCATCGAGGTCGTAAAAAAATCATTCATGACGTCATGCGCATAATTGGTCGATACCCCATGAATATACTCCCTGAAATCCGTCACAAAAAGAGCTTCGCTTCCGCCCCCACCGCCGAACATCTGGTCAACCTGCTTATCAAGCATCTTGATCGCCGCGCTCTTCAGCTGAGAAAGGAGTACGCCCTCGATGTATCGATCAAGCCTATCGAGCATTTTTTGTACAAGTGCCGCAATCATGTTGGTGCCCCACATTTCAGCCCGCGCAGAATGGAGAGGCGTGCCGAAACCGATGGCGAAAACCATCATAACCACCAGGATATTCAAACGGATTGTGTTCCACGCCATAACTCTTTCTTAACCCGACTACAGATCCACCGGAATCAGATCTATCCCCAACTTCTCGAATTCGGCCTGTATATCCGAAGCAAGACCGGTCGCGAAACCGAGCAGACCCTGCACCTGAGACAAAAGGGAAATCTGAGCAATCGGATCGTCATCGATTTTTCCAAAAGCCTCCGCCAATCCGACCGAAAACAAAGCCAGCTGCAAGGCCTTCACGTGTGTCGCAACCATATTCTCCGGCACCTCGATTTCCCTGACATTATTCAAAAAGGCCTCTGCTTTACTTTTATTTTTCAAGA
>JAUPWI010000007.1 GCA_030916545.1 Patescibacteria group bacterium
GCATGGCCATCTCCCAGTGGAATGGGCTGCCGCACATAAGAAAACTTCGCAAGTGTCGAAATCTTCTGTACGACCGCGAGCAAGTCGTGCTTATTTTTTTCCACCAAGGTCTCCTCAAGTTCATACGAGACATCGAAATGATCTTCAATCGCTCGCTTCCCTCGTCCAGTAACAAAAATAATTTCCTCGATACCGGAAGCCACTGCCTCTTCGACTAAGTACTGCACCACCGGCTTATCCACCACTGGCAGCATTTCTTTAGGCTGCGCTTTCGTGGCAGGAAGAAAACGTGTCCCGAATCCAGCAACAGGAATAATAGCTTTTTTGATTTTCCAATGCTTCATATCTGACATACGTCTGTATCTTAAAAATAACACTTCTTCTTTTATGAGCTGTATGAAAAATGCTTTCCTATCTTCATTTTCGACGCATCGCGAAAACAGAGTGGAAATTACTTAGACAGAGAGACTGATTTCTTGAACTCCGCGTTGAATTCTTGTATCGCTTCATTGATAATCGGATGGAATTTTTCGGCAAGCCGGTGCTCCTTGGCATAAACACTCGCTGCCAACAAAGCTTCATGCGTACCCGTATCAAACCAAGCGCCGGTAATCGTTCGCACATCAAGCACGCCTTCAGTAAAATACTGTTTATGAATATCCACAATTTCTAATTCTCCACGCTCTGACGGTGTTAGATGCTTCGCTATTTCCGAAACATTCCCATCGAATATATATGCTCCCGGAATAGCAAATCGACTTTTCGGATGTGCCGGCTTCTCTTCAAGCGAGAGCACTTTACCGTCGGCATCAAATTCCACCACGCCAAAACGTTCGGGATCAACCACTTCTTTCGCGAAGATGCGCCCACCGGATTGAAATGACTGTATCGCCAGAGAGAAATCATCTTCAAAAATGTTATCACCGAGTACGAGGGTCACCGGACCACCATCGAGAAAATCTTCTCCAAGGATGAAGGCTTCCGGTAATCCAGCCGGACGCTTCTGAACCACGAAAGAAATCCGCACATCGTATTTCCGAAACATTGATCCAAGTAAATTAAGATAATCCCCCGAATTAGCCGGTGAGACGACTAATAAGATATCCCGAATCCCCGCGCTGATCAGCGTATTGAGTGGATAGAACACCATCGGCCGATCATACACCGGCAAGAGCTGTTTCGAAGTAACGGCCGTAAGCGGCAGGAGACGCGTCCCGGTTCCGCCAGCGAGAATGATGCCTTTCATAAGAAAAAATCAGTCGTATAATTATTCGCTCTCCGAGAAGAGAGAGAAAAAAGATTTTTCCTCGCGACATGTCGGAACATAAGCATCAGAAAAATCTTTTTTCTCTCTCTTCTCAATAGCGAACCAGTTTCATAAAACGACGCGTACTCCGTATTTTTTCGTCTCCAAAAAATATCCCGGATACCCAAAGCTACCGATACAACGGAAATTGTTTGCACAACTGACGAATTTCCTTACGTAGCACTCTGACTAATCGTTCGTATCCCTCATCATCGGCCGATACCTGCAGCATACGCCCGATCGCGCGCGCAATCAACCGGGTTTCCTTTTCCTTCATCCCGCGAGTCGTGATCGCCGGCACCCCGATGCGGACACCTGACGGATCGAGCGGCCCACGCGTATCATCCGGAATGACGTTCTTGTTCACCGTGATACCGATACTTTCCAACCGTTCCTCCGCCTCCTTACCTGATAAACCATAACTCGCTACCGTATTCACCAGTACCATATGATTCTCCGTCCCACCAAACAGCATCTGAGCACCTGATTTTACGAGTTCGGTCTCCAATGCCTTCGCGTTCTTCAGAGTCTGCTTCGCGTATTTCTTGAAATTCGCCCGCAAAGCCTCGCCGAAGGCCACCGCCTTGGCTGCCACGACATGCATATGCGGTCCGCCCTGCGTTCCTGGGAATACCGCTTTGTCAATTGTGGCCGCGAATGTCTGTCGGCACAAAATCAACCCGCCGCGTGGTCCCCGCAGAGTCTTGTGTGTTGTCGCGGTCACCACGTCAAAATATTCAACCGGATTCGGCAGCGCCTTGCCCGCGACCAGTCCGGCGATATGCGCCATGTCCATCATCGTGATTGCCCCGACTTTCTTTCCGATCGCGACGAAACGCGCGTAATCGATCTGCCGCGTATACGAGGAAAACCCGGCCAACAACAATTTCGGTTTTTCCTGCACCGCCAACGCTTCGAGCCGGTCATAATCGATGCTGCCATCCGCTTCTGTCCCATAACGCACGAAGCGATACACCTTGGCCGGCAGAGTCACCGGATGTCCATGCGTCAAATGTCCCCCATGTGAAAGGTCCATGCCGAGCACCGTGTCGCCCAGCTGCAGCAACGCGGCGTACACCGCCAAATTGGCCTGTGCTCCCGAATGCGGCTGCACATTGGCATGCTCCGCTCCGAACAGCTTCTTCGCGCGCGCGATCGCCAAGGTCTCGACGGCATCGGTAAACTCCTGGCCACCATAATAACGCTTGCCCGGATACCCTTCCGAGTACTTATTGGTCAGCACCGTACCAAGTGTCTCAAGTACGGCTTTTGAGACATAGTTCTCTGAGGCAATCATTTCGAGTCCCTCTTCCTGACGCTTCTCCTCACCCATCACGGCCGCGTATACCGCAACATCTTCTGCTTGCAAAACTGTGTGTTTCTTAGGAAATAACCTTATCCGATACCCCTTATCCTAGCTAGAATCCTTCTCCCCTGCACTATTGACTTTCTTAGTAAAAAAGAGTATAATTTATTATTCGGAACGAATAA
>JAUPWI010000055.1 GCA_030916545.1 Patescibacteria group bacterium
GCTATCCGATAGAGAGAAAAGTCGATAAGAGGGAGTGAAGAGGTTTACATACAACCCGAAAAGAGACCCGGAACTTCCTAGGGTCTCTTTTTGTCATTTCTCAATCTCAAGGCTG
Source organism: Patescibacteria group bacterium (assembly GCA_030916545.1). Classification (GTDB taxonomy): domain Bacteria; phylum Patescibacteriota; class Minisyncoccia; order Moranbacterales; family UBA1568; genus JAGOSP01. Next base: position 116 of record JAUPWI010000055.1, read on the forward strand.
CTGGTCTTGCAGACTTCCGCGTAGGCGCGGGCGCTCGGGCGGATGGTGCGGGTCTGAGTGGCGTAGTCGATGTGGACGAGTCCGAAACGGAGCCAGTAACCTTTGTCCCATTCGAAATTGTCGAGGAGCGACCAGTAGAAGTATCCACGGACATCGGCTCCGGCAGCGATGGCGCGGTGCAGGGCAGTGAGGGCGGTCGGGATGAATTCCTGACGGAGCGTGTCGGAAGCGTCGGCGATGCCGTTTTCGAGGATGTAGATCGGTTTTTGATAGGGGATGAGCTCGGTTACGGCATGATAGAGTGACTCAGGAGAGTATTCCCAGCCGAAGTCTGTCTGTCGGATATTCTCGTTTTTCCGGAACCAACCGGCGATGCGGTGATGATTGTAATGGTTGAGCCCGATGAAGTCTTGTGTGTTCCGGATACGAGTGAGGAAGAATTGGTTCCATGCCATGTCGGCACTCCATTTGAGGAGGCGATTCCACATTGTGTTGTCAGCGGCTTCGAACCAAATATTATGTTTGGCGATACCAATCTGTGAACCTGGGAATCGATTTTTGAGGGCGCGATAGGCGAGTCGGTGTGCATGGATAAGTGCTGATTGTGCACGAAAGAAAGAAATCAATCCATGTTTTTGCGGTGGCCAGGCTCCAGTGAGATAAGCATGAGCAGTATAGACATCGGGCTCATTGAGCGTGATCCAAAAATGTACGTCCATGCCGAGCGCTTTGACAATGATTTCTGTGTAGCGTTCAAAGTATTCCGAGAAACCGGGTGCCATGACACCGCCTTTCTCTGCGAGCCAGAGAGGGAGAGTCCAGTTCCAGAGGGTGACGAAAGGTTCCATACCGCGAGCACGGAGGGCGAGGATGACCTGTCGGTAGTGCTCGATGGCCGCCTCGTCGAATTCACCTTCGCGTGGCTCGATGCGGGACCATTCGATGGAGAAGCGATGCGCATTGTGTCCGAGAGAGGCCGCGAGGTCAAAGTCGGATTCATATCGAGAATAATGTTCGCAAGCAGCGCCGGAGATATAGGTGTTTGGGTTTGTTGCCTCAGATCGGAATGTGTTCCAATTCGGATTCCAACTAAAAGTCTGTTCTGACTCACGAGCAAGACGGTCGGCATTGGCTTTTTCCCACTCGCTCCAGTCATTGTGATTGCTGCCTTCGACCTGATGCGAAGAGGTTGCAGCGCCCCAGAGGAAATCTTTCGGGAATTCGAGTCGCATAGATATTGAAAGGATACGTATTCTCTCCCAGAGTATCGTGAATCGGGGGAAAAAGAAAGCAGGGACGCTACTCGAGTTGAGTGCGTCCCTGGTAGAGGGGGGTGATACCCTCAATCGGAGGGTGATCCTTCGGATTCGCCGAAACAACCGGCAGCATTGCACCCAGCCGGGTAGCCGTTTTTTCGGAAATCCTGAATGATGTTGTTGATGCCGGCACCGATGAGCAGCCGGAGCGTGTCGGTTGAACACTCATTCGGGTGGGTCTCGACGACTCGTGTGCCGATGCGGCCCTGCTCGTTTTCCCGGTAGCAGGCGAGTGCCATGTCAACTTCGCCGACGGTGAGGTAGCAGATGAACCTGGCGGCGTTCTTGTTTTGCGCTGTTGTCGAAACCCAACCAGCGTCCCTGAGACTGCCTTCGTAGAAACAGCAATTGTCCCAGGCCAGCATGGCAACCAGATGCACGTTGCCTTGTTGATAGTGGAGCTGTTCCGTCTGGGCTACTGGCAAAGCAGCAACCGCCCGCGCAGAAACCAGCAGGGAGAGGACGAGGGCGAAGAGTGTATTTTTCATTACGTATACTCCAATTTGTAAGTTGCACGAAAAGAATTGTCACGTCTTGTAACGTAACTGGCTATTATAGTATATATTCAGTTGGAAGTCAATAAGAGCAAAATTTGACTTTTTGGCTCAAATTCAGTATTCTTGAGATGAATAATTTGTGTGTTTCCCATTTTTTTCTTCTTGCTTTTTTCTTATGGATCCGAATTTCCGTTTTCCTGACCCGAAATCGACTCAACCGAAAGAGCGGCGGATACAACGGGTATTGGAGATGATTCCGGGAACGTTGACGTGGACGACCATTCTCGGAATGCCCCTTCTCTCCTATTTTTTCCCGCTCGTGGCGGCCGTGTTCATTATTCTTTTCGATATTTACTGGGTGCATCGGGCGATTTATATCTCGCTTCTCTCGGTGTATGGAAATTATCTGGTTTCCGAAGGCAAGCGTATCGATTGGTGGGAGCGCTGCCAGAATACCGTGCACCCGGAACAATATGCCATATTGCTTCGGGAGCGCCTTGTACGTCTCGGTGAAAGCCGACGTTCGCTGTCACTGTTTGCCTGGTGGCGCCGGCATCTGATACGAAAGGAAATACGACGGATGAAAGATATTCTCCGGGAGACCGAAAATCTGATTCCGATGCGGAAGGAGATCATGGACTGGCGGGAAGTGCTGCATGTCGTATTGTTGCCGACCGCGGGCGAACCGGCAGAAATCATCGAGCCGGCGATTCAGTCTTTGGCGGAGGCGAATTTTCCGAAGGAGCAGATGATCGTGCTCCTGGCGACGGAAGAGCGCGAGAATCCAGAAACCCGTATCCCGAAAGTCGAGTATCTGAGTAAGCGTTTTGCAGGTGTTTTCCGTGATTTCTTGGTGACGACGCATGTCGTCGAGGGGGGTGAGATGAAGTGCAAGGCTTCGAACGCTCGGTTCGCGGCCCGTGAACTGATGAAGTACCTCGATGAGCGGGGTATCGACTATACCCGGGTGATTTTTTCGAATTTCGACTGCGATAGCGTGGCGCACCCGGAATATTTCGCCGCGCTCACGCATGCTTATGTCACCGATCCGAAACGCCTGCAGCGGGCGTATCAGCCCATCCCGATGTATCACAACAATCTCTGGGACACGGCTGCCGTGGTGCGTCTGGTGGTTACAGGATCGAGCTTCTGGCATCTCTTTCAGAGTACTCGCCGGCAGATGGTGACTTTTTCGTCACACTCGGAACCGTTCGATACTCTGGTCAGGGTCGGTTTCTGGCCGGTCAACATGATCAGTGAGGACTCGATCATCTATTGGAAGTGTCTCGCGTATTTCCATGGGGACTATCAGGTGACGCCGATCCATCTGCCGATATCGCTCGATGCGGTATTGGCTGAGACTTGGTGGAAGACCATTCAGAATCAGTACAAGCAGAAGCGCCGCTGGGCCTATGGTATCGAGAATTTTCCCGTGACGATGCGGGCACTCTGGCCGGACCGACTGATCCCGCTCTTCACGAAGCTCCGCATCTCTTTTGAAATGCTCGAGGGACACTATTCCTGGGCGACGACATCCATGATATTGACCTTCGTCGGGTGGCTGCCGCTGCTTCTCGGGGGGAATGCGTTCCAAGAAAGCGTGTTGGCGCATAATCTGCCGTTTATGACCAAGACACTCATAACGCTCGGTATGACCGGACTGCTTATCTCCATTCCGTTGGCACTGGTCTCTCTGCCGCCTAAGCCCAAGCGCTATCACTGGAGCAAGTATCTCGTCATGTTCTTCCAGTGGATATTTCTTCCCATCGTCGCCTTTCTTTCAGCCTTTCCGGCTATCGATTCGCAGACGCGGCTTCTGTTCGGGAAGTATTTCGGTGAATTCTGGGTGACGGAAAAGATGCGGAAACAGTAAATCTTATCTTCGTCACGGATGTGGGCAAAATGAAATCCAGCACGGGGTGTACTGGATCAGGGGAGTTCGTGCCACGTCATGGTGACGCAGTCGAATCGCGTATCGTCCGGTTCGTCAGGGATACGCCAGATAGTCTTTCCCGATGTTCGGCAGACGATGCAAAAATAGGAGCGTGTCTCGCCCGGTCTCGATGTACGAGATTCTTTTCTTCGATCGACGGTGGCATGGAGGCATTCGATATGGATAAACCGGGCGTTTCTGAGAGCCCGGAACCGATGCGAGTGCACGAGAAATTCCTGGTCTGCCGGTCCGATGAGTTCATCGGAATAAAAAAGCTCAACTATGGTGTTGACTGTTCCTCTGGCTGGAGATACTGGTGATTGTGGGAGCCTTCGGAGAATTTCTTGTTGTTCCGACGGCCACTCTTTTGGAATGTGCTGTCGTGTGGACACGAAATGCTCCTCTCTCGGTTTTTAAGGTAAGGATGATTTATACCTTATTTTAAGGGAATTTGTCAATACCCAGGTGTTGACGTTTCTTTGTTTCGGTGCTATAATAGAAACTAGTTATTTTTACCTGTCTCCGGGCGGAGATGGGATTCAACCAGCCCTTGAAAGGGGGACAAAGTGAGTCAAGTAGAATCAGATGCCGTTCGGGAAGCACGCGTTATCCGGGTCAAGAATGGGTCGCTCGGTCGCAAGAACATGCCGCCGTTACCTCCGTCGGCGGTCCATTCCGGTGTCGGCTATTGCTTTGGGGCAAAGACCGCTGTCGTGGTTTCGTTCGGGGCGATGGTGCGACCTGCATGGAGTGTGCCCGCGCATAGCTGAAACTGCGGCGCTGGAACTGAGAGGCGGGTAGGAGGAGCCTCGCGATTATATTAAGGAGCAACGTCACCGAGGAAACTCTCGGTGATATTTTAGAAGGCAGTGCCGTTGGCTGCCTTTTTTGTTTGTATGCGGATTATTCTGAGGGGAGCGTCACGGACTATTCCATATGCACGCGAGTGGTGAAGCGGGCGAGTGAGTGTCGGATGAGAGGGTGTCGTTCGAGCGATGGGTCGGCGGTGAGGAGCGTTTCGGCTTCGGAACGGGCGAGCGAGATAAGTTTGAGATTGGTGAGACTTTCCATGGCGACATCCGGGAGACCGGATTGGCGCGTCCCGAAAAAGGAACCAGGTCCACGGAGCGCGAGGTCGGTCTCAGCGATATGGAATCCGTCGGAGCTTTTTTCGAGTGCTTCGAGCCGGGCATTTTCGAGAGAAGCGTGCTCACCCGGGATAAGGAAGCAGTATGACTGATGATCGCCGCGCCCGACCCGTCCGCGGAACTGATGGAGCTGTGAGAGTCCGAACCGGTCGGCCTCTTCGATGACGATGACGGAAGCATTCGGGATATCGATGCCGACTTCGACGACGGAAGTCGCGACCAGGATATCGAAGGCTCGTTCTTGAAAGGCTTTCATTACGACTTCCTTTTCCTGGGATTTCATTTTTCCATGTATGAGTCCGATCCGGAGGTCCGGGAAGATTTCTTTTTCGAGGGTCTCGTGTTCCGCGACGGCGGCTTTGACATCCTTGAGGGCGAGGGATGTTTCTATGAGCGGAAAGATGATGAAGGCCTGACGGCCTTTTGTGATTTCCTGCCGGATGAAGTCCTCGATCTTCGTACGATCGGCGTGATTGCGGGCGATTCTGGTGATGATCGGTTTGCGGTTTTTCGGCATCTCGTTTAAGAGCGAGATATCGAGATTGCCGAAGCAGGCGAGTGAGAGGGTGCGGGGAATCGGTGTTGCGGTCATGGCGAGGAAATGAGGGACGGATTCAAGTTGTCCGTCATCGCTTCGGAAACTCTCTTCCTGGAGTCTGGCGCGTTGCGAGACGCCGAATCGATGTTGCTCGTCGACGATGATGAGCGCGAGAGAACGGAATGAAACTTTGTCTTGCAATAGAGCGTGCGTCCCGATGACGATGCTCGGCATGCCGGCCGCGAGCGCGGAGAGCAGGGTTTTTTTGGAGACTTTTTCGCCGTCGAGGAGCTGATAGTTTTTGGTGTAGAGGGCGATCTGAAAATGAGTGTGGGCGAAAAGCCGTGAGAGGGATTCGAAATGCTGACGGGCGAGGACTTCGGTCGGGGCGAGGAGCGCCGACTGATGGCCTGAGAGCGAAACAGCGTGGAGCGCGAGAGCGGCCACCGCGGTCTTGCCGGATCCGACATCGCCGTTCAGGAGACGGTTCATCGGTCGGTCGAGCGCAAGATCGGAAAGGATAGCGGCCGCAGCCGCGTCCTGGGCTCTCGTGAGGGTGAATGGAAGCGAGGCGATGAAAGACTGCATGTCGGATCGGCGGGGAGGAATCGGTGTCGCGTGCGCGCCCTGATAGAGTGCTCGCATCTCGAGCGTTTTGAGTTGGAGTAGAAACATCTCATCGAAGGCGAAGCGTTTTTTGGCGATGAGCGACACCTCTTCATTCTTGGGGAAATGAATATCGAAAAGCGCACGATGCAAGGAAGGAAGATGCAGTTTTTCGATGAGTTTTTCGGGGAGCGGATCGGGAATGGTGTCAAGTTTTTTGAAAATAATGGCGATGAGGTAGCGAAGATATTTGGAGGTGATGCCGGAAGTTTCTGGATATACCGGGACGAGGCGAGCAGTATGAGTTGCGTCACGGGTGGCGCGTTCAAAAGCGGGGCTTGTAAGAACGAGTCCTTGTCTGTCCTCGGTCACTTTGCCAGAAACACGGATCTCCATACCTTGGGAGAGTACTTGTCCGACGAATTTTTGATTGAACCAGATGAGACGAATGGAGCCGGATTCATCAGTGAGTGTGGCGCTGGTGAGGAGCATACGCTGCTTGAAACTTCTCTGAACGGAAAATTGAGTAAGTGTCCCAGCGAATGTAGCCTGCATTCCAGGAGCAGCCTGATCAAGAGGCAGTGTCTGTGAATAGTCTTCGTAGCGACTCGGAAAATGAAGCAGGAGGTCGAAAATCGTGACTATACCAAGGTGCGCGAGCCTACTCTCTTGGAGTGGCTTGATGAGCGGGAGGGTTGAGAGTGGGTCATTGATGGTCATAAGGAGGAAGGAATAGAAAGAAGATAGCGTACAGGGAGTATAGCGCGGTGCATGATGCGTTTCAAATCGAAGCAGTTGCTGAGAGAAGAAAAAACCCGCTGGTTGAGGGCGGGAGAAA
>JAUPWI010000056.1 GCA_030916545.1 Patescibacteria group bacterium
AGCTTACTCAAGGTGACTAGGACCTCGTACAGCGTTTGATACGCCTGCTCTTTGTCGCCATCACTCTCATTCTTCCAGAAACGCTCGCGGCTCCGACGGATATACCAATTCGAAAGCTGATCGATGAACGGCGCGAAGAGTCGAGTCGCGCGGGAAAGTTCATACGCCTCCATCGCCTGATCGACATTCCGAATCAGTACCTGAAGCTCTGAAAGCATCCAGCGATCGAGTAGATTCGTCGATGAGTCCGCGTGCTCCTTCGGAGTCCATTCATCAATCGCCGCGTACATCATAAAAAACGAATACGAATTCCACAGCATACGAAACACATTGCGCGACATCTCGGAAAGATCGCGTTCCGAAAAATTCAGATTCTCTCCCGCAACGATCGGTGAGGAGAGGAGATAGAGACGGAGTGCGTCTGCACCATGCCGTTCCACGACTTCCAAAGGATCCGGATAGTTCTTGAGCCGCTTGGACATTTTTTTGCCATCTTCGGCCAAAACAATGCCATTGACGATGACGTTCTTGAACGCGATATTCTCCCGGACCGCCGTCCCGAGCAGATGCTGATAGTAGAACCAGGCCCGCGTCTGATCGACACCCTCCGCGATGAAGTCGGCCGGGAATCTCCCCTCGAAATGTTCGGCATGTTCGAAAGGAAAATGCTCCTGCGCGTACGGCATCGATCCCGAATCGAACCAGGTATCGAGTACGTCTGGTACGCGACGCATCACCTCGCCACACTTCTCGCACGGCACGCCGATCTCATCGACGATATGTTTGTGAAGATCATCTACTTTTTTTCCACTAGCCTTTTCAAGTTCAGCAACCGATCCAAACACACACAGCTCGCCACACGTACATTTCCAAATCGGCATCACACTTGCCCAATAACGCTGTCGACTGATCGACCAATCACGTGCTCCGGAAAGCCACTTCCCGAAACGGCCCTCTTTCATATGTTCCGGCGACCAACGGATTTGTTTGGCCAAATCAAGCGATTTTTCCTTGATTTTCATCACCGCTACGAACCACGATGACGTCGCGTAGTTGAGGAGCGGGGTATCGCAGCGCCAGCAGTGCGGATAGCTGTGAAGATATTTATCCGATGAAAATACAAGGCCTTTCCCGGTCAAATATTTGACGATGGAAAGATCGACTTCTCGAATCTCACTCACCTTTCCCTTGGCACGTGGACTAATATCTGTTCCGGCGAATTCCTTCACTTCTTCCTTGATGGTGCCGTCCATGCGGACATGCTGGATGAACGGGAGTGCTTCTTTTTTCCCGAGTTCCATATCGTCCTCTCCGAAAGCCGGCGCGATATGTACTACGCCCGTCCCTTCCTCAGTCGTCACAAAATCCGCTGCGTAGATCTTCCAGCCATTTGCATGATTCTCCAGTGTCGTATCTTTGGAGTAGCTCTCAAAAACCGGTTTATAGGCTTTCCCAAGCAGATCAGAGCCCTTAAAACAATTCACGATTTCATGAGCATACCCGAGCTCAGTTCCAACTTCGACACCCTTTACTGACCCGCTCGATCTCCGGATGAAATCCTGTAATCTTTCCTTGGCTAAGATGACATACTCTTCAGAACAATTTTTTCGAGACTCAGTATCATTCGGTTCGTAAAGTCTCTCCCCTTGAGAAGTATTCCAAAATTTCACCTTCACATACTCGATATCACTCCCCACCGCGAGTGCCACATTGCCCGGCAAAGTCCAGGGTGTCGTCGTCCAAGCAAGCACATATGTTCCCGGCTCATCGACCAATTCAAATTTCGCCGCCACTGACAAATCCTTTACCTCGATATAGTTATCACTCACTTCCTGCTGCGAGAGTGTCGTCTCGCAACGTGGACAGATATGCATGGAGCGATAACTCTCATATATCAATCCTTTGTCCCAAAGGGTTTTGAACACCCACCAGACGCTTTCCATGTATTCCTTATCCATGGTCTTATACGCATGTTGCATATCAGCAAAGCGTCCGATGCGTGGCATTACCTTTTCCCACTCCGCCGCATACTCCATCACGGTCGAGCGACAGAAATCATTAAACTTTGCCACGCCGAGGGCTTCGATATCTTTTTTATGCTTGATACCGAGTGCCTTTTCCGCAATATTCTCGATCGGTAAACCATGGCAGTCCCAACCCCATTTCCGCTCGACCTGGAATCCTCGCATCGTCCAGTAACGTGGTACCACGTCCTTGATGACGCTCCCCACGATATGTCCGTAGTGCGGCGTCCCGGTCGCGAACGGCGGTCCGTCGTTGAAGCTATAGCCCGGCCTACCGGCCCGCTGTGACACCGATTTCTCAAAAATCTTCTCGGCTTCCCAATATTTCAGGGTCTCCTCCTCCATCTTCGGAAAACTCACCTGCGCCTCCACCTTCCTGAACATGTGTTTCATACTCATGCTTCCTCGAATGATCATGGATAAACAAAAAATCCTCGACACGAAAACCGTGTCAAGGACGTCAGAGACGTGGTACCACCCTGGCTTCTCCGCCACACTCCTGCCCAAACAGGAGAAGGGACGGACTCATTCACGCGCGATAACGGGCGCACCCGCAGGGTTCTATTCTCCGCTTCAGTCCGCCCATCGAGCGGACGCCTATCGGATTTCTTCCCCAGGCTCCGAGGTGATCGCCTCATCATCGCCTTTCGAAATTGTAGACCTACATTAACACCTCGAAAGGGGAAAATCAAGCCGTGCCCTCCGGCCGTTCCGATTTTTTCCGACTTCAAAAACCGCCACTAGGACTCGCCCTTCAACACCGATTCGACATCCGCGTACGACCAGCCTTTCTCAAGCAGAGCGACCTTGATCTGCTCATCCGTCTGCCCGGCCGCCCGAGATTGCTGGATGAAATCCGCGAGTGTCTGCTCCGCAATACGTGTTCGCTCGGTAACACCCCCATACTGATTCCCCTCGTTCTGACTTGCCTGCAGAGCAAAAACAAGAAGCACAATAACTCCAATAATTGGAATAACGCTTATAAATAACCACCACCCGCTCCGATTCGTATCATGCAACCTTCGAACCGAAACCGCCAAACTCGGGACAAGTACGGCGAGAGTGTACAGGATACCCAGCATCGGAGTCTCGCCAAACACCATGGCATCGACAATTCCAAGTACGATCGCGATAAGAAGGCTAATCCCCGTAAACATCCAATATTCCCGCCGGCTTGCGCGACCCTCAAACACAGCATACTGCTTCAGCACTTCGAGATACTCATTCATATAATTTTCTCCTCTATTTTCTTATGAAATTTTTCTTATTGTATCACTCGGTGACATGACAAGGCAAACCGGTCACGTTCATTCCCCGTTCCAGGTCATTTCCGTACAGCTGCCTTTAGCAGGAGACCATCCGATTGAAGCGATACCTGGTGACTCATGGGCCAAAATGCCATGAAGCTGCTCGAGAGGATCACCATGAGAGACGATCACGACACTCTCTCCCGCATGATGCCATTTGAGATCATCGAGAAATCGCTCCAGCCTCCCCCGCATGTCGACGAAACCCTCCACTCCATCCTCCCTATCGGGACTGATGCGCATTTCCGGATTCGGATACTTGTCGAAAAAAAGCCGTATCGATTTCTCGTTGAATATACCGAGCGTAGTCTCATGCAGGCGGTCGTCGATATCAACCGGAACACCGATTACCTCCGAGATGATCGCAGCCGTCTCACGCGTCCGCACCAGAGGCGAGCTCACGATAGCGGCGATAGGCTTGCCCTTGAGCGATTCCGCGACGGACCGTATCTGATCCTTGCCCCTCTCGGTCAGGTGCCGTTCGGTAATTTCGGGAAGCGACGAACCGACACCGAGCACATTGTGCTCCGCCTCCCCGTGCCGGACAAGATACAATCTCATCGTCTGTACCATCGATTCCATATGAAAAACGGATTATCGGAACAAGGAATAGGCATCGAGACCTATGGCAGCGACGAAAAAAAGCGCCACCGGTCCGATGACCTTGAAAGCAAAGAGGAGAACCTGTCCGCCGACAGCGGTCGGCCGTTCATATTTCGCCCGATATTTTCTCGGAAGTCTTTGTATCATGCTTTCTGTTTTCCCTCCATGCTTTCCGGTGCCGCCACCCCGATCAGGCGGAGCGTCTCACCCAATACCAGGATAACACTCTTCGCCAATCGGAGGCGAGCTTCGGACAATGCGCGCTGATCGACATCGATCACCCGGCAGGAATCATAAAAGGAATGGAGGTGGTCGGCCAGCCGGATAGCGTACTGTGGCAGATGGTGGACGGTATACCTTTCCGACACCTCAGCCATCAGGTCGGGAAAGGCAAGGAGCTCCGCCAACAACAGACGTTCCTTCGGATGTGTCAGAAGCGAGGTATCCCCATGCCCGATGTCGAAACCTTCCGCCACGGCCTTACGCAGCACGCTCGAAAGCCGGGCATGCGCGTACTGGACATAGTAGACCGGGTTCTTCTGCGATCGTTCCTCGGCCAACCCAAGATCGAAATTCATATGCGTATCGGGACTGTACAAGAGGAAGAAGAATCGGGCCACATCCGCACCTACCTTTTCGATGAGTTCATCAATCGATACGACATTCCCCGCCCGCTTGCTCATACGCACTTCCTGCCCATCCTTCATCAACCGTACCATCTGGACGAAGACGAAATCGAATCGACCGACGAAACCGAGTGCCTCGGCGGCGGCACGCAGGCGCGCCCGATATCCGTGATGATCGGCACCGAGCGTCAGGATGAAACGATTGAAACCGCGCTCCATCTTAGAAAGGATATAACCGCAGTCGGACGCGAAATACGTCCGAGTCCCATCGCTCTTCACGAGCACCCGGTCCTTGTCATCACCGAATTCCTTCGTTTTAAGCCAAACGGCGGACTCCGATTCATAAGTCAGATTTTTCTCCGCCAAAAACGCGAGTGCCTTATCGACGTATCCTCGCTCAACGATATCCTGCTTCTCAGAAGTGAACACATCGAAATGAATACCCATTTGTTCAGCAAGCGTCGGCTGGATATGTTCGCGCAGAATCGCCTGGACCGCCCGCTCACCGACTGTCCTCACATCGTTTTCTCCAACAGCTTGCTCAGTCAATCGTTCATGCAGCGTATCAATGTATTCCCCGGCATACACCGCTTCGTCGTCCTGAAGTACGCTATGCCCGAGCTTCATGATTTGCTCGCCGGCGTCATTCACATAGTATTCATTGGTCACATCGTGTCCGGTCTTGCGCAGGACACGCGCGAGCGCATCTCCAAAAAAACCACCTCGTCCATTTCCCAGATGGAGCGGCCCAGTCGGGTTGGCCGATATGAATTCATTATTGATCTTCTGCCCCTTACCGAGAGACACGCTCCCGTAATCCCCTCCCCGGAGAAGCACCGTCTCCACGACCTGCCCGAGCGTCTTCTGTGAGAGGAAGAAATTCAGATGTCCCGGCCCAGCCACCTCGATTTTTTCGAAAAGCCCATCATTCTTGGTATTTTTCAATATCATTTCTTTCAGGATTTCCGCCAATG
>JAUPWI010000057.1 GCA_030916545.1 Patescibacteria group bacterium
CGATCGAATTGAGGATCTGAAGCGGAGTGGCCGTGACGAATCCTTGACCGATCGCCGAGTTATAGTCATCCCCGATATACCAACGCTCACCGAAACGCTCCTGTTTCCAATCGGGATCAGGCAGAAACCCATTCGCTTCTCCAGGGATATCGATACCCGTCTCCTTTCCGTATCCGAAGAATTCCTCGTAAGCCTTCATCCTCCGCATACCCAATCCGGGAATTCCTCCATATCCGCCGCCGACGGAATAAAAGTACACATCACTCGAAACGGCGATGGCCCGGCGGATATCCGTGAATCCGTGCGCCTTCCAGTCTCCGAAAAAGAATTTTCCGATACTGATACCGCCCCGGCTTTCGATCTCCGTATGCTCATTGATAACACCTTCCGCGAGGGCGGCGGCGGCGATGACCGGTTTGATCGTGGACCCCGGCGGATACTCACCGCTCACCGCCCGGTTGAAGAGCGGTCGGGCTTCATCGGCCAGGAATTCCGCGTAGTGCTTCTGATCGATGCCCCCCGAAAAAAGATTGTTGTCATAACCGGGAAAACTCACCAGGGCGAGAACGCCGCCGGTCTCCGGATCCATCGCGATGGCAGCTGCCCGCCTCAGCTTCCTCGTTTCAAGCAACGCGCTCAAACTGTCGAATATTTTCTTCTGCAGCTCGGCATCGATATGGAGAATGATATCATTTCCAGGAACCGGCTGAATGCTTCCGAGCTCTTTCTTGACTTTGCCGAGAGCATCCACTTCGACCCGCTCCGCACCCTTCTTTCCGCGCAGATATGATTCGTATGATTTCTCAATACCTTCCTTCCCGATCATGTCCGACGGCCCGTATTCCGGAAAGGCATCGAGCTCCTCCTGTCTGATCTTGCCTTCGTATCCGATCAAATGGGAAAAGATCACCCCGTCCTTGTACTCGCGCTCCGCCGATTGCACCAGCACGACTCCAGGAAACTCCGCTCGACGACTCAGGAACATGAGCATTTCCTCCTGAGTCAGTCCGTTCTTGAGCACAAGCGGCAGGGCCGTATTGCCTTTCGTTCCAAAAACCGCCGAGGCGATCTCCTGGTCGATATCGATGATGCCCCGCAGGAGCTCCCGTTGTCGGGCGCGATCCGCTTCCTCGCGTGGCAGATCGGCTGGCACGACGGCTAGATCGAGAGTCGGAATATTCTGCACCAATGCCTGTCCGGTGCGGTCGTAAATGATCCCCCGAGGAGCCGGAATGGTCAGCATCCGAAGACTGTTGCGTTCTGCCATGCCTCGATACTTTTCTCCCTGCACAGTATTCAGGATAAAAACTCTCCCGGCCAGAACGATCAGGACCAGGGAAGATACCCACCCTATGATCCGGAACCATCCCTTGGAGAGCGGCCACTCGAGACGCGCGGCATCTTCTTCGGTGATGGTCAGCACGGCATCGTCGATCTCGCGACCGCGCCGGGAAGGGTGTATGAGGTTACGGATGAAAAGTTTCATGGAATCGGAAAGCTTATTTGATTGAGAACTGGGCATCCTGTCTCAATGTCCGGATCATCGATTCGAACCAACGGAGTACCGGTATGAGCACGATGAAGAAAAAAATCGCCAGGAAAAAATCCGACAGCATATTCGCCGGAATCGGATTTTCCGTGGGCATTCCGGTCGACAGCCATGCAAAAATGGGATATCCGATGACCGCGCCTCCGGTGAATATCGCCAGAACGGCGGATCCGAGACCGCTTCGCTCACCAAGGAGGGTGCGCTTCATGAAGAAACTGACGGAATATGACACGCCGACAAAGTACAGTGACCCGAACTGCACGGAACCGAACAGGATGCTGTCACAAATGATGATCGCCGTCAGGAGCGGAGGAAGCACGGCCGGGAAACCCAGAAGCGCGGTCCAGACGACGGACGTAGTCACCAGCGCGATCGGAACGGAAACGGAAGGAAAGAGCGCCGGCATCAATACGATATGCAACAGGACGACGGACGCTATGCTCGCGATACGTATCCAGGTACTCATGGCTTTGATTCTCGGATGACCGAGACGAAACGGATATCCGGATATTTCACCGGCGAGATGACCGGCGCCCGCTGAAATAACTTATCCGAGGTGTATTCCGGATCCTGAAGCGTCCCGACCAGGAGTCCGCGCGGAAATTCCCCGCCCAGTCCGGATGTCACTATGGTATCACCACGTTTGAAGACATCCGTGCGCGGGACCATGTCGAACAGGAGACCGAGACCGTGCTCTCCGCGGACGATGCCCTTGGCCGACCCATCCGGAGTCGTCACGGCCACCATGCTTTCAGGACTCGAAAGCAAATCGACACGGGAACTGCCAAAAAACACCTCTGAGATCCTCCCGACCAGGAGACCCTTCCCGACGATCACCGGCATACCGACTTCCATATGAGCCCCGCTCCCCCGATTGATGATGAGCGACTGTCCTCGGGCCACGCCACCAAGCGCCACGACTTCGGCGGAGACCAGCTGATACTGATTCCGCAGATCAAGGTCAAAATCCCTTCGGAGCATCTCATTCTCCCGGCGAACCTCTTTCAAAAGAGCCGCTTCGGATCGCAGGTCAAGATTCTCCCGGACCAACTCCTCATTTCTTGTCTTGAGCTCACCGATGGAGGAAAAAAAGCGGAGAGTCTCCCGCGACTCAAACGCCACGTATGAGAATATACGCTCGAACGGGAAAAGAAATACCTGTGTGACGGACGCGATCGATTTTCCCAGAAACGCCGGACTCCACCAAGCCAGAAACGCGAGTAGGCACGCGGCGAGAAGTGCCTTGGAAAGCTTCGTCTGAAAAAAGAATTTTCTGACCATCTTTGTGTGACGCATTTACCGGTTACGGAACCTGCCCAGCATCAGGCGGAAAGATATTCCCGTGTCACTTCTTCCTCGATCAAGACTTCTTGCAGATGTTCCATGTCATCGAGCACCAATCCGGTCCCGCGCACCACCGCCGTTAGGGGATCTTCCATCATGCGTACCAGGATACCGGTCTGATTGGCGAGGAGACGGTCGAGCCCACGTATCAGTCCGCCGCCACCGGCGAGAATGATTCCCCGCTGCATCACGTCCGATAGGAGTTCCGGCGGGGTTTCCTCGATGATCGTCTTCACGTTGTTCACGATGACGCGGATCGAACGGGACAGCGCCTCACGGACATGCTCGTCATTCACCATCACTTCCTTGGGCAATCCGGACACAAGATCACGGCCACGGAGCGCGTACGTCATTCGTTCCCGCAGAGGAAACGCGTTCCCGATCGCGATCTTCACCTCCTCCGCCGTCTTTTCTCCTATCAGGATGTTGAATTCGTCCCGGCAATATCGAACGATATCCTCGTTCATCTCGTCTCCGGCGATGCGCAGGCTCCTCGAAACCACCACCCCACCGAGCGAAATGACCGCGATCTCCGTCGTCCCGCCGCCGATATCGACGACCATGTTTCCTCCGGCTTCGGTGACAGGCAACCGGGCGCCGATCGCCGCGGCCATCGGTTCATCGATGAGGAATGCCTGCCGGGCTCCGGCGTTCAAAGCCGCTTCGATCACGGCGCGCTTCTCCACCTCCGTCACGCCCGAAGGAATACCGATAAGGACACGCGGCCGACGCAGGAACGAGAACTTCCCCCGATTCACCTTATGGATAAAATAACGGAGCATCTGCTGGGTCACTTCGAAATCACTCACGACCCCGTCGACGAGCGGACGGGTCGCCACGATGTGGCTCGGCGTCTTCCCGACCATCTTCTTGGCTTCACGACCGATAGCGAGAATCTGTCCGGTCCGCTGATTGACCGCGACCACCGACGGCTCATTGATCAAAATGCCGCGACCCTTCACGTAGACCAGCGTATTGGCGGTTCCGAGATCGATACCGATATCCGGCGCCAAATGACTGAAAAATCGGTTGATCAGATCCTTCTGGATTTTTCTCAGGAAAAGTGAAAGTGTCATAGGCAGTATGAAACAGGATAGTCCATTCTATCCTGTTTTGAGAAATTATTCCAATCCGTCACGAAAAAGGGCGTTCGCGTCAGGGACTCAGACGTTTCACGTCCCGCGGATAGAGGAGCGCCTCCTTGATACTCCCCAGTCCGAGCAATTTCTGGATGATCCGCTCCGAACCGAGCCCCCACCCGCCATGAGCCGGAGCCCCATAGCGGAACACGTCCAGATAATCACGGAATTGCTCGGGATCAAGACCTTTACGACGGATCGAATCGACCAGCATCCGATACTCATGAATACGCTGTCCTCCGGACGCGATCTCCACCCCGCGGAAGAGGAGATCAAATGTCTCCGTATACTTCCCATCCGCGCTCGGCATGCTATAAAATGGACGGAGCGCCACCGGATAATGCGTGAGAAAGACGAAATCCGATCCATACTTCTTGGAGACATATTCGCTGATCATCCGTTCCCCCTCCCCGTCGATATCCTCATTCTCTACTTCCTTTCCATATTCCTCCTTCAGGATCCGAAGCGCTTCCGAAAGGCGAATGCGCGGAATCGCCACCTGCGGCGGCAGATGCGCAGCATATCGATCCAGTTCGGCCGCCCCATCCTCGCCAAAAGATACGAATGTCGAAAACATAATTCTCTCAAGCATCGCCATCACATCCTCCACTCCATCGATAAAGGCCATCTCGCCGTCGAGACCAACATATTCGTTGACATGACGGGATGTAAAGTGAGGTTCCGCTCGGAACACCGAACCGATCTCAAACACGCGCTCGAAGACCGTCGCGCCCGCCTGCTTATAAAACTGCGGCGACTGGGCCAGATAGGCCTCGCGATCGAAATACTTGATCTTGAAGAAGTTTGCTCCTCCCTCGGTGGCAGAAGAGAGGATTTTCGGAGTCTTGATCTCGACGAATTCTTCCCGGCGGCAGGCCTGATCGTATCCGGCAAGCAATAAGGAATAGAGCCTGAAAATCGCCTGTATTTTCGGATGCCGAAGCGAAACGGTGCGATTGTTGAGCAGAGTGTCGAGATTGACATCGAGATCTGCGGACGACACGTCGATAGGCAGGTCCTCCTCTCCCTTGGCGAGTATCGCGAGTTCGAGTGCTTCGATCTCCACCCCGCCCGTCAGTTCACCCTCTTTCTTCGCGTTGGCCGGACGTTCGTTCACTTTGCCGACCAAGGAGATAGCGGTCTCGTTCCGCACCTCATGCACGGCTGCGCACGACTCCAGGTGATTCGGCAAAACGACGACCTGCACCGATCCCGATCGATCCCGCACATCAAGAAACACGAGCTTTCCGTGATCCCGTCGTACGCTCACCCAGCCTTTCAAGAGCACTTCCTTCCCCACCTGCGAAGGGACTTCCCGTATCAATGTCCGTTGCATATCCTTATCCTGCTACTGATTATCATCCCGTTTCCGAAAGAATTCTGTCACTTCATCCGCCAGCTGACTCGGAACGATCTTAGTCTTAAGATACGCTTTGACCGCCCCGGCAGACAACATCTCACCCATATCGTCATCATCGACTGAAGCGGAAATGACGAAAATCGGTATGCGGGACGATTCCGGAGCCTGATGGATCGCGGCGATCAGATCCTTTCCGTTGATTCCCGGAAGCATCGCATCGGTGATGATCAGATCCAAACCTTTCTCCTGCTGCGCCCGCTCGAGTCCTTTGGTACCGTTGCGCTCGATCAATACCTCATACCCTTCGTCTTCCAGTTTCCGGACGAACATGTCCACGAAGACTTCCTCATCCTCGATGAAAAGGATGCGCTTCTGTCCGGACACGGATTGCTCGGTCAGTCTTGTCATCGTCTCACTCACCAAGCGTCGATTTTCGTTCCTACCCTGCTCACCGAACTGCCGAAGATATCGGTTCACCTCCTCGACAACCTGGGACGGTGAAAAGTCCGTCTTGGGAATGAATCCGTTCGCGCCGAGCTTCACCGCGAGCTCCCGATCTTCTGGATTGGAAAGATTGCTGAAAATGACGATCGGGAGACCGGCCGGATACCGCGGGCCGCGCAGCTCCCGGAGCACCTCCAGTCCGGACATCTCCGGGATGACCAGGTCAAGCAGGATGATATCGAAATGCTGATCATCGACCGCCTTCAGGACCGCCCGGCCGTTCGTGATATTCACGACCTCGAAAC
>JAUPWI010000058.1 GCA_030916545.1 Patescibacteria group bacterium
ACTTGGTCAAGGTCAGGCTGGTGACAACGCAGGTATTCTCCTTCGAGGTATCGAACGTGAGCAAATCGAACGCGGACAAGTTATGTCTAAAGTCGGTTCTATCAAACCACACAAGAAATTCGAAGCTGAAGTTTACGTCCTCAAGAAAGAAGAAGGTGGACGACACACTCCTTTCTTCAAGGGTTACAAGCCGCAGTTCTATATCCGTACGACCGATGTGACCGGTGAAGTGACTCTTCCGGAAGGGACGGAAATGGTCATGCCTGGTGATACCGTACGCCTGGTGATCAAGCTTCTGGCCCCGGTCGCTTTGGAAGAAGGTATGCGTTTCGCTATCCGCGAAGGCGGTCGTACCGTCGGTGCCGGTGTCGCGACCAAGATCATCAAGTAGTTTCGAGTGAATTGAGTCCCGACGAGCCGCTTTAGGGCGATTGTCGGGACAACTATTCTCTTGAATGTAACGAAGAGAAGAAAGTAAACTCGAGTATCATGACAACGAAGAAAAAAGTTGATGATGCCCCGATGACACGCGTGAGGATCAAGATCAAGGCATATGACCACAAGGTCATAGACCAGTCAGCGCGAAAGATTGTCGAGACGGCTGAGCGCACTGGCGCGGCCATCACTGGACCCGTGCCGCTTCCGACCGAAGTGCACAAGGTGACGGTGAATCGCTCGACATTCGTTCATAAGAACGCGCGTGATCAGTTTGAGATGCGAGTGCACAAGAGACTGATCGATATCCTGAATCCGAATGCGAAGACCATCGAAGGTCTGACATCGCTCGACCTGCCCGCAGGTGTCGATGTGGAGATTAAGATGTAAAGGAGGGTCAGAGAAAAAGGGGAAAAAAAGTGAATGGTTACTCGTTCCAGTCCCGGAACACGTCATTATCCGATTAGAATCCGCATCAAAAACGGTGCGCGCGAAGGATCGGTAGGACAAGGGATACTGAGCGGGTCAGAATGCGCCGAGGATTTTCGGCGATAACTGACTGGCTCTTGGTCCAGTTTTTTGTTTACTGAGAGTACGATCATGAAATTCATTCTTGGAAAAAAACTCGGCATGACGACCCTCTTCGATGAAACGAAGGGAGCGTTGAACGTGACTCTGATTGAATGCGGCAAGAACGTCATTACTTTGCAGCGTACCGAAGAGAAGGATGGGTATATGGCTATCCAGGTGGAAGCGGCGAAGAATTCCCGGAAAACCGTCCGTCACGAGTTTCGTCTCGATCGGCACAGTCGTGACGGGAAGTCGGCTGCACAGGATATGGCGAAGTTTGCCCTTGAAAGCGAGCTCGGTGTTGAGCAGTTTGCGGTAGGAGACAGGGTTTCCATCTCCGGAGTGACGAAGGCGAAGGGATTCCAGGGTGTCGTTAAACGGCATGGATTTGCCGGAGGCTGGGCGAGCCATGGAGGAAAACACGATTTGCGCAAACCGGGTTCCATCGGATCGACTTTCCCGGAGCACGTGGTGAAGGGTCGTCGCATGGCCGGGCGCATGGGTGGAGACAATTGTACGGTACGCAATCTGACCATTTCGTATATCGATGCTGAAAAGGGGCTTATCGGAGTCCGTGGGGCCGTTCCGGGTGTTAATGGAAGAATCGTTGAAGTGATGAGCCTTAAATAAGTCTATGGCAAAAGTATCCGTCTACAATACAAGTGGAAAGAAAGTCGAGGAAGTCGACTTGAACGATGCCCTTTTCGCTCTTCCTCCGAATGATTCGCTCTTGCACCAGGTGTATGTCGTGTTGTCCGGCAACCTTCGCCAAGTGATCGCCCATACGAAGACACGTGCCGAGCGGAGCGGTTCCGGTATCAAGCCATGGAAGCAGAAGGGGACTGGCCGGGCTCGTATCGGCTCTTCCCGCGCGCCGCACTGGCGGAAAGGTGGTATCGTCTTCGGACCGCGGAGCAATCGGAACTTTATCCGTGAGATCAATCGCAAGATGCGACAGAAGGCGACTCTGATCGCGCTTTCCGAAAAGATTCGGTCTGGGAAATTTCTCGTGGTGGACACCTTTACTTTCCCATCCCAGAAGACCCAGGAATTCGACATGTTTCTCAAGGCGCTCCAGGTTTCCCATCGCGGTTTGATTGTGGCTTTGGATATCCGCGAGAAAGAGACCGAACGGATGAGCCGGAATGTCGAGAAGGTCGTCAATACGCTTGCGGTCGATCTGAACGCCAAAGAGCTTTTGGATAAGGAATATGTCTTGATTTCCAAGCAGGGCATTGAGGCGCTGCAAGGGAGATTCGCTGATTGGATTAAATAAGCGTTATGGCAGTTTTTGGAAAAACAACCAAGGAAGAGAAATCGGTTTCGGCTCTCTCGGAGACCCCGAAGGTTCTGGGGGGTGCGTTTGCGAACGGTATTTTGAGGAAGCCGCGCGTGACCGAAAAGGCGTATTCCATGAATGCGGAGAACCGTTATGTGTTCGAGGTAAGTGATACCGCTTCGAAGCCGCAGATCAAACGGGCGGTGGAGGCGGTATACGGGGTGCATGTGGTTTCGGTCAACACGGTGAGTCTTCCAAGCCGCGTTCGGCGTTTCGGACGGGCGATGGGGAGAAAATCCGGAGTGAAAAAGGCGATGGTTGAAATTAAGGAAGGTGAGAGCCTCACGCTCTTCCAAGCAGGAATGTAACGATATGGCGATCAAAATCTACAAACGAAATACCGCTGGGCGGCGCAATATGAGTATCGTAAAGCCTGAGGGCATTACCGACCAGCGTCCGGAGAAGTCGCTTACGGTTTCAAAGAAGAACTCCGCCGGTCGTTCCGGTGGGAAGATTTCGATCCGGCATCGTGGTGGCGGACACAAGCGGCTGTATCGTCTGGTGGATTTCCGTCAGAACAAGTGGGGTGTTCCGGGGAAGGTCGCTTCTCTCGAGAAGGATCCGAATCGTTCCGGACTCATCGCACTGGTCCATTATCATGATGGGGAAAAGCGTTATGTTCTCGCGACCCAGGGCATGAAAGTCGGACAGGAAATCGTTTCCAGCGATACGGCGCCTATCGTGCAGGGGAATAGGACCAAGTTGGCGAATATCCCTACGGGAACTATCATCTGCAATATCGAGATTCAGATCGGGAGAGGTGGTCAGATCGTCCGAAGCGCCGGGACGCAGGCGACGCTCATGGCTCTTGACGGGCCGATGGCGACCGTCAAGTTATCCTCCGGTGAAATCCGGTTGGTTTCGAAGGATTGTTTCGCGACTATCGGTCAGGTATCGAATTTCGAGCACGGTGCGGAGCGGATCGGAAAGGCAGGACGAAGTCGTTGGAAGAATAAGCGACCGGCGGTACGCGGATCCGCGATGAACCCGGTCGACCATCCACATGGTGGTGGCGAAGGACGTCAGCCGCTCGGTATGCATCCGAAGACCCCATGGGGCAAGCCTGCGCTCGGGAAGAAGACCCGGAAGCAGAATAAGGCAAGCAACAAATATATCGTCAAGCGGAGAACGAAGAAGAAATAAGGAAGGGCACGTCGTGCGGAGCGGACAGGATGAGTCCGGAAGGCATCGCGTATCATAAGTGGTCAGTCAATAAGCACATCGAGATATGTCACGAAGTTTAAAGAAAGGACTCTACGTCGATCCTCGGGTACTCAAAAAGCTCGAAGGGAAGAAGGTCGGCGATCGAACGGTCATCAAGACCTGGTCTCGCGCCTGCGTCATCGCGCCAGAAATGGTCGGATTTACCTTTGGAGTACATAACGGCAAGGACTTCATCTCCGTATTTGCGACTGAGGAAATGGTAGGTCACCGGTTGGGAGAGTTTTCGCCGACGCGCACTTTCCGCCGTCATGGTGGAAAGATGCAAAAGGAAATCGAACAAGCTGCCAAGCAGCGCGATCTGGATGCCGCCAAGGCTACCAAGACAGCTGCTCCTGCCGCTAAGACTAAGAAGAAATAACGACGTATGAAAGTACACGCATCACTCAAAAATCTTCGGATAGCCCCCCGCAAGGTGCGACTCGTCAGTCATACGATCGTCGGTCTTTCAGCGAACGCGGCTGTCATCGAATTGTCCAAGCAATTGAAGCGCTCATCCGATCCGATGCTGGACCTCTTGAAAAGCGCGATCGCCAATGCGAAGAACAATTTCGGTCTGGATGAGGAGAATCTCTATGTTGCGCAGGTGTGCGTCGGGGATGGGCTTCGGATGAAGCGTTTTGAACCACGCGCTTTCGGTCGCTCCATGCCTATTCTTAAGCGTTCTGCGAATGTCAAGGTGATTTTGGAAGAGCGTGAGGAGGGCAAGAACCGGAAAAAAACTCTGAAGAAACAGGAAATCGTGACTATCAAGGATGCAGCAGCAACGGAGGATATCATCGTGAAGGAAGAAAAGAAAAAATCAGGAATCGTTGATGAGCATAAGAAAGAGGCGAAGCCGAAGACGGCTCTGCGTTCTGTCAAGAAGGTGTTTCAGAGAAAGGCTTCTTAAATAGAGAGAATCACTATGGGTCACAAAACCAATCCAATCGGAATTCGTCTCGGTATCACGGCTGACTGGCAGTCGCGCTGGTTTGCTAATCCGAAGTTGTTCAAGACGCAGTTGCGCTCGGATGTTGAGATGCATGATTTCATCATGAAAAAGTGGAAGCAGGCGGCTATCGCGAGCGTTCAGATTGAGCGTTCAGCGGCGACCATCCGGGTCATCATTGAGACATCGCGCCCTGGAGTCCTGATCGGACGTGGCGGTACCGGTATTGAGGATCTTGCTCGGGTCGTGAAGAATCATTTTTTTCGCGGAAAGAAAACGGATTTGAAAGTTGAGGTGAAGGAAATCAAGCGATTCGAGGAGAGCGCGTCATTGATTGGCCAGCAGATCGCCGAGCAGCTTGAAAAGCGTATTCCGTTCCGACGGGCGCTCAAGGGCATGATTGATCAGGTGACTCAGAATAAGGATATCCTGGGTGTGAAGGTTGAGATCTCCGGTCGTTTGGGTGGTGCGGAAATGCGCCGACGAGAATGGCTCTCCAAAGGGAAAATTCCACTTCATACCTTGCGTGCGGATATTGATTTCGCGCGGGTGGAGGCGAATACGACCTACGGAGTCATCGGTATCAAGGTTTGGATATACAAGGGAGAGAAATTTGAAGAACAATCCACCGAATAGGAAGTACGTCTATGCTAACAATGCCTCGAAAAGTCAAGCATCGAAAGGTCCAGCGTGGTGGGTGGTCGGGAAGTCCGGCAACTCGTGGCACGAAAGTGAGCTTTGGGAGCTATGGTCTGAAGACGCTCGAAGAAGGGCTGATTTCCGCACGCCAGATCGAGGCGGCCCGCCGGGCCATGACCCGATCGATACAGCGCGGTGGAAAGGTGTGGATTCGTATTTTCCCGGATAAACCGATCACCAAGAAGGGTGAGCAGACGCCGATGGGAAAAGGGAAGGGAAGTGTGGATCATTTTGCGGCGAAGGTCCGTGCCGGAAGGGTATTGTTCGAGCTCGATGGTATCTCGAAGACGGCAGCGGTGGAAGCCATGCGTCTGGCGGCACATAAATTGGCGGTGAAGACGAAGTTTGTCGAACGGCACTCATCACTCTAGAGAATGAAGTTATGAAAACGAAGGAACTGAGAGAAAAAACCGAGGGTGAGCGGCACAAGCTGCTTCATGAACTGGCGACAGAGGTGCGCGAACTTCGTTTCAAGATCGCCACTCGCGAGGAAACCAAGCATCACACTCTTCGTCTGGCCAAGAAAGATATCGCCCGTCTGAAGACCTTGCTCGGTGAAAGCGAGCGGACGCTTGACTAAGTGTTAGAACATTGTTAGAATTGCATTTATCGTTTCATATGGAAAATAAGATGACACAAGCGAATAAGGCACCGAAATTTCAGGGCACCGTGGTAAGCGACCGTATGGACAAGACGATCGTGGTCGCCGTTGAAACGTTGAAAACGCATCCGAAATACAAGAAACAGTATGTTTCAACCAAGCGTTTCAAGGTCCATGACGCGGAAAATACGTACCGAGTCGGGGACAAGGTCATGTTTCGCGGGTGTCGCCCGATGAGTAAGGATAAGTGTTTCATCGTGATAGCTGACTAATTCAGACGGAAGTGAGGTAGAGGATTATGATTCAAGCGGAAACCAGATTGAAAGTCGCCGATAACAGTGGTGCCAAAACCATCGAATGTTTCAAGGTGCTCGGCGGGACCCGCCGTCGGTATGCGAGCGTGGGGGACATTATCGTTGCAGCCGTGAAATCGGCTGAGCCGCGAGGTGCGGTAAAGAAGGGAGATAAGGTCAAGGCGGTGATCGTCCGTCAGGTGAAGTCATACCGGCGGAAGGATAATTCCTATATCCGTTTCGATGAGAATGCGGCTGTCATCTTGGAAGGAACCGGTCAGGAACCGAAGGGGACGCGTATTTTCGGCCCGGTAGCGCGGGAACTCCGCGAGAAGGGGTTCGCGAAGATCATTTCATTGGCGCCAGAGGTGCTCTAGGCGGAGCTTCTGGAACTGCGTTGGCTTCGATAGTTTTGAGAGAGGTCTCTTCCGACTATCAAAGCGAATGGAGTGAAAGAAGCACGGGCGACGAATGCGATTTAAAGAAGCTTAAGTAGTGAGGAATACTATGAAGATCAAGAAAGGCGACCAAGTGGAAATCATTGCCGGAAAAGACCGCGGAAAACGCGGAAAGATTATTCAGGTTCTTGCTACGGTTGAGCGCGTGGTCGTCGAGGGTGCCAATCTCATGAAACGGCATCGTAAGCCACGCAAGGAGGGAGAGAAAGGGGAGCGCATCGAACGACCGGCCCCGCTCCATGTCTCCAATGTCATGCTCGTCTGTCCGGAGACAGGGAAGCCGACTCGGATCGGATACCGGATGGAAGGCGGTGAGAAGGTCCGTGTGAGCAAGAAATCGGGAAAGACATTGTAATATCAGCCCACGAAAGAGCGTCCTTATGAATCAAGTCACATCAGCCAAAGAAGCATACGTACAAAAAGCGGTCCCCGGGATACGTGAGGCTCTTGGCATACGCAATCCGATGGCTATTCCGCGCATCGAGAAGATCGTCGTGAATACCGGCATCGGAAAGATCCTGAAGGATTCGAAGCAGGTCGAGGAGATTGTTTCTTCGCTGCAGGTGATCGTCGGCCAGAAAGTGGTGATGACGAAGGCTCGCAAGGCTATCGCCGGATTCAAGATTCGTGAAGGATTGGAGGTCGGTGTTTCGGTGACGCTGCACGGAAAGCGGATGTGGGATTTCCTGGATCGTCTCCTGACTGCCTCGATTCCTCGGGCGCGTGATTTCCAGGGGCTGAACGAAGCGATCATCGACCAGTATGGCAATGTGAATATCGGCATCAAGGACCATACCATCTTCCCTGAAATCGTCCCTGAGAAAGTGCAGCACATATTCGGTTTTCAGGTGAATATCGTGACGACGGCACGGAATCGGGAAGAAGGAGTACTTCTGTTCCGTTTCCTCGGACTCCCGATTGCGCAGAAGGAGTCAGAACCGAAAGGTGCCTAAAATGATCTATTGAGAATATTTGCGTTATGGCTAAGACATCAACCTACGTCCGTTCACTCAAGACTCCGAAGTTTTCCACCCGGACAGTTCGACGTTGTTGGCGTTGCGGTCGGAAGCATGGATATCTGCGCATGTTCGATCTCTGCCGGATCTGTTTCCGGGAGCTGGCGAGCTCCGGTCAGATTCCGGGCGTGAAGAAATCATCTTGGTAATTGGACAGTCAATGAAGCTCTAAAGAAGGTATAAAAACTATGTTAGATCCAATCGCAGACATGTTGACGAGAGTGAGAAACGCCCAGGCTGCTGGCCGCGCTTCCGTCGTTTTGAGTTTCTCTTCCGTCAAGGAGATCATCGCCCAGATCCTCGTTCGTGAGGGGTACGCGTCTCGTGTCGAAAGAAGCGATGAGGATGGCAAGTCGAGTCTTACGGTATGGCTTCGTTATGAACAGGTCTCTCCGACGGAAAAGAAACCGGCTATCACCGAGATCGACCGCGTGAGCAAGGAGGGATGCCGGATTTATATGAAGCGGCATGATATAGAAAAAGTGAAAAACGGATACGGTATCGCTATCGTCTCGACATCGAAAGGGATCATGACCGGCAAAGAAGCGTACCGGAAAGGGTTGGGCGGAGAATATATTTGTAAGGTTTGGTAAAAATGGGCTTTCCGTGGCGTTCATCTCGGGTTTTCACGCTGGTCTGGGGATCGCGGGAGAAACCCGGGTACCGATGAAACGAGGATGTTCATGAAGCTATATACTATGAGTAGAATCGGAAAAAAACCAGTAGCCATTCCCTCGGGCGTCGAAGTGACGCTTGCTCGGAATATCGTCACCGTCAAGGGTCCGAAAGGGACGCTCTCGTTTACCTATCATCATGATGTTTCGGTCAAGAAGACCGAGTCTGAAATGACCGTCGAGATAGTCGGTACATCGAAAAAAGCCGCCGGTATTTGGGGAACGACCGTTATCCTACTTTCCAACATGATCGAGGGGGTCACTCAGGGATTTGAGAAGAAGCTTGAATTGAACGGCGTCGGATATCGTATGGCGATTCAGGGGAGCAAGATCAACCTGGCATTAGGTTTTTCTCATCCGGTAGAAATGGAGATCCCGGCCGGTATCGAGGCGAAGGTTGAGAATAACGCGCTGACTATCAGCGGAATCGATAAGCATCAGGTCGGGCAGTTTACGGCCATCATCCGCGATCTGAAGCCGGTTGAGCCATACAAGGGCAAGGGATTCCGTTACGCGGGAGAAATCGTCCGTCGTAAGGAAGGCAAGAAGACGACTACCTAACATGTTCCATACCTATGATCAAGAGACTACGCGAAAAAAATCATCGTAAGGCAGCCAGGGATCGTCGAGCACGCGCCAAGGTTTCCGGTACCCCCGAATGTCCTCGGTTGACCGTGTTTCGAAGTCTCAGAAACATCTCCGTCCAAGCGGTGGATGATGTCGCGGGTAAGACTCTCGCAGCCGCGGATCTCCGTGAATTGGGAGGTACGTTGGGTAATACGGTTCCCGGGGCGAAAGCGGTCGGTATGCTGATTGCGGAAAAGTGTCTGAAGGTCGGAGTGAAGCAAGCCGTGTTCGATCGTGGATCGTCCTTGTATCATGGGAAGGTCCAGGCTTTGGCCGAGGGTGCCCGTGAAGGCGGTCTTGAATTCTAAAATAACCTATTTGTTTGATAGAGTGCGCATATGGCAACAAAGCAAGATGGAAGAAAAGGGAAGAGCGGCGGCATGCGGCGTGAGCGTCCGGAATACGAGCAGAAGATGCTCGATTTGAGTCGTGTTACCCGTGTGGTGAAGGGTGGTCGTCGTTTTCGTTTTCGAGCGACCTTGGTCATCGGGAACCGTAAAGGAAAGGTCGGTGTCGGAGTGGCCAAAGGTTCCGATGTGTCCGATTCCATCCAGAAGGCGTACAATGACGCGAAGAAAAACCTCATAACGGTAGCACTGGATACCGAGACGATGACGATTCCGCACGCGGTGCTTGTGAAGTTGGGCGCTGCCAAGGTATTGTTGAAACCGGGCTTCAAAGGACAGGGCGTCATCGCCGGTGGAGCGGTGCGCGCGGTGGTCGACCTGCTCGGGGTGAAGGACATCGTTTCGAAGTCACTCGGCGCGTCGAATCCGCTCAATGTGGCCCGTGCGACGGTGAAGGCTTTGGGAACGCTCAAGACTCCGAAAAAAATGATCGCCCCGGCGACTCCCGCATCGGTCGCGGAACCGGCCAAATAAGAGAGATTTTTGATAATGAAGAGCTATGCAAATCCATGAACTCACTCTTGCTCCGCGCAAGGAAGTCAAGCGTATCGGCCGCGGAGGAAAGCGCGGTACGACATCCGGGCGCGGAACGAAGGGACAGGGCGCACACGGAAAGAAAAAGGACCCGCTTTTTGAAGGTGGACGATCGACTCTGATCGATCGCATGAAGAAGTCCCGCGGTTTCAAGTCTCCGCACGCGAAAAAGGTTGCCCTGACCTTCACCCAGATTAATGCCCGATATGTTGATGGTGAAGTTATTACACTCGAAACATTGTTAGCGAAGCACATGATCACCCCTCGTGACGCGAAGTCCGGGGTGAAGATCGTAGCGACCGGGAAGCTCTCGAAGAAGGTGACGCTTGGTGAGGGGATTCTCGCGTCCGAAGCGGCCAAGGGTTTCTTCAAATAAAACGTTTCCGGATTTCATCGGAAAGCCTGCTTCGGCGGCGCTTTCGGACAGGATTCCAGTAAGACCTCCATGATTCAAGCGATCAAGAATATCCTGAGTGTCAAGGAGTTGAGAGATAAGATCTTCTTTATCCTCGCGATTCTCGTCGTGTATCGTTTGGCGGCCAATATCCCGCTTCCGGGAGTGGACGTGGTGCAGCTGAAGCGTTTCTTTGATGAGAATGCCCTGATGGGTCTTCTGAATGTCTTTTCCGGAGGAGGGCTGTCGAATATCTCAGTCATGTTGCTCGGGGTCGGGCCGTATATCACAGCATCGATCATCATGCAGCTCATGACCACCATCATTCCGAAACTGGAACGCCTCTATAAGGAAGAGGGGGAGGCAGGGCGGCAAAAGTTCAATATGTGGACGCGCTGGTTGACGGTCCCTCTCGCGGCGGTACAGTCGTACGCGATGCTTTCCCTGTTGCGTTCGCAGGGTATTCTCGGTGAGATTTCGCCTTTCACGATGGCGGTCATCATCATCACGGCCATCGCCGGGACGATTTTTCTCATGTGGCTCGGCGAGCTGATCACTGAGAAGGGTCTTGGAAACGGTGTCTCGATGATCATTTTCGCGGGTATCGTGGCGAGTCTACCGTCGGGATTCTCCCGTTTTATCGCGACCTGGGACCCGTCGCAGGTTTTCGTGTATCTTCTCTTCTTTGCGGTCGGATTGATCACGATCGCTGGGGTCATTTTCATTAATGAGGGACAGCGGGCTATCCCGGTCTCATACGCCAAGCGGATGCGGGGGGCGCAGGTGTACGGTGGCGCGGCGACACATCTGCCATTGCGTGTGAATCAGGCGGGTGTCATCCCGATCATTTTCGCCGTATCGCTGATTCTCTTGCCGACCATGGCCGCGAATTTCCTTATGCAGGCCGGCAGCAACGAAACGGTGCATGCGATCGCGCGCAGTGTGAGTATGTGGCTCCAGAACCAGTGGGTATACGGCGGACTCTATTTCTTCCTGGTAGTCGTCTTCACGTATTTCTACACCGCGGTCGTCTTCGATCCGGCGAAGGTCTCGGACAATCTCCAGAAGCAAGGCGGATATATCCCGGGCATCCGTCCCGGAAACAGTACCGCGGAATATCTGTATCACATCGTGAATCGCATCACCCTGGCAGGGGCATTGTTTCTCGGATTGATCGCCGTACTTCCGATCGCGGTACAGGGAATGACCGGAATCCAAGCGATGACCGTCGGCGGCGTGAGTATCCTGATCGTCGTGTCCGTCGTGCTGGAACTGATAAAGCATTTGCAGAGCCAGATGACGATGCGGAGCTATGACGGGTTCTGATCAACCCGAGCAAGCAATGCGATTTTGAATACGTCACATCACGACATGGAAAAAACCAAAAACTATATCCTCCTCGGTCCCCCAGGGAGCGGGAAGAGTACGCAGGCAGAGCTTATCCGGGCAAATTTCCATCTGGCTCATATCGATATCGGTTCCGAGCTTCGGGCCGAGGCGGAGCGGGAGACCCCTTTCGGTCGTCAGATCAATGTCATCATCCATCAGAAGAGGGAGCTGGTCCCGGATGCCTTGGTTTATGCTGTTCTGATCGAAGCGCTCAAGATGGTTCCGGAAGCGCAGGGGATACTGCTCGATGGTGCGCCACGCCGTCTCACTCAGGTGGATGAAATCCTTTCCGTTTTCCAGTCCTTCGACCGGCCGATGACCAAAGTGATCTTCTTGGAGCTCTCAGAAGAGGCTTCCATCGAGCGTATTTCGAAGCGAGTGCTCTGTTTCGGATGTCATCGGCCTTTCATTCTCGGGCAGGATATCGACCATATCGATGAGCGGTGTCATATTTGCGGCGGGCGCATCGCTCAGCGAAAAGACGATACTCCGGAGGGTGTGCGGAAGCGTTTCCAGGTGTTCCATGCCGATACGCTTCCGGTAGTCGAACAGTTCGAAAAGACCGGACAGGTGATACGTGTGGACGCGAACCGCGAACCACAGGCGATATTCGATGATATAGCGGGCCGATTATGAAAGAATACCGGGAAAAATCAGCACAAGAGTTGAAGAGTCTCCGGGAATCCGGAAAGCGCCTGCGCACCGTGCTGGCAACGGTCATCCAGGCCGTCCAGCCGGGGATTTCCACCAAGGAACTTGATACGATCGCCGAGCGGGAAATCCGTGCCGCCGGAGGGATACCGATTTTCAAAGGCTATGGTTCGGAATGGGGAAAACCGTTTCCCGCTTCGCTCTGCACATCCCTCAATCAGGAGGTAGTGCACGGTATTCCGAGTGAGAAGCGGGTTCTACGCGAGGGAGATCTGGTAAAGCTCGATATCGGCCTTCGATTTGAGGGGATGGTGACGGATATGGCTCGGACCGTGGCGGTCGGCTCGGTGTCGGCGGAAGCGGAGCGGCTTCTTCGAATTACTCGGGAGAGCCTCGATTTTGGAATCGAGAATATCCGAGCGGGCGCTCATCTGTCAGACTATGCGCGGGCGGTGCAGGGACATGCCGAGCGGAACGGGTATGCCGTCGTACGTGACCTGGTCGGACACGGTGTCGGTCATGAGTTGCACGAGGATCCTCAGGTGCCGAATTATTTCCATGCCGGTATCCGGGATTTTGCCTTCACGAAGGGGATGGTATTAGCGCTCGAACCGATGATCAATGCCGGAGGGCTCCAGGTGCGTATCGCTCCCGACGGGTGGACGTTCGTCACCAATGATGGGAAACTCTCCGCGCATTTCGAGGACACGATCATTGTCACGGAGAGCGGGACGGAAATCGTGACGCGTGGCTAGGGACCAAGAATACGGGTTTATGGAAGAAAAAGGATATCTGGGAATCGACTGGGGCGCGACTGATGTCGGAGTCGCTTTCGCCGATCCGGAGACCCAGATAGCGCTCGGTCTGACGACGCTCCATAACGATGCGACGCTGCCCGCCCGCGTGGCGGAAATCGTCGAGCGCGAACAGGTCGGGACGATCGTCATCGGGACTCCCTCGCATATCGATCGGAAAGAGATGGAAGACAAGGGGGAGACCTTCGGAAATGTTCTCAGGAAGCATATTCCGGCCCAGGTACGCATCGTGTACGAGAATGAGATGTTTACCACCAAGATGGCACAATTCAACCTGAGAGAGCGCGGTACGAAGCATGTCTCGAAGCATGATGATATCGAGGCGGCCCGGATCATCCTTCAGGCATGGCTGGAGAAGAAGTAGCAATTCCGGTGACTTGAAGTGTCGCTTCGGCTGTGATAGCATACCCGTGTCCCGGGGAGAGCCGGATGGGCCTTTAGTAGGCTTCAAAATGGCGTATTCCTGGAAAAGCAGCAGCCAAAAAAGAAGAATAAAGGAAAGGTGGCCGAGTATTGAAGACGCAAGACGACAGGAAAAACTCGTGAAGTCTTATAAGGGCGGCAATGCTTTTAAAAAGATTCTTTCGGGTGAAGCAAATCATGGAAAGGTGGCCGAGTGGCTGAAGGCACCACACTGCTAACGTGGCGGGGGATAAAACCCCTCGAGAGTTCGAATCTCTCCCTTTCCGCATCAAGCTCATAGTATCGAGGATGATGAGCAGTTCAAGGCATTTGGTCTCGGAAACATGCCGTATGAGGTTTTCACATTGAAACATCATCCGGAAAAGACCGACCTGGCTTAGCATCTCTCTCCAATTTCACCGCATAAGGAGAGCA
>JAUPWI010000059.1 GCA_030916545.1 Patescibacteria group bacterium
TTTGCGCGTAATCTCATACGAAATTCTCCTGTAAAACGTCCCCTGTCCGCCTTCCGCCTACTTCCCGACAATCACTACTACCGAAGCTCCCGAGGTTTCCTTGTCACCCTCCACCGCGCCTCGGCTGGTCGCGGCCGGATACCGCTTCAACAACAACTTCTTGATCTCATCGGCCACGCCTTCTCTTTGGGGAGCAAAATACGCCACCACGCCGGTATAATCCTTCGTGGTGTTACCAAGAGACACTTTCGCATACCCCTCTTTTTTCAGCAGGGCCACAACCTCCCCGGCACTCCCTTTCACCCCGCCTCCGTTCAGGACCAGGACAGATTCCTGCTTGATATCCGAAATGATTTCCTTCGGAACTTCCCCTTCTTCAACCGGAGGAGATTCGTCCATCACCACCGGTTCCACACCCGACTGGAGCGTTACCTCCGCAAGACTGCTGATAGAGACCTTCTCCTGCCTGAGGGGAACATACACGCGATCATACACCCACCAACCGATCCCCCCCGACACAGCCAGTACCGCCACAAAGAGAATCAACAACAAAAACGTACCGTACCAACTCTCCCGCGAGGCCTTTCTGGCAGATACCGAATGAGATGCTGCCTGTTCCTGGTCCGAAGTTTCCACTGAGATATCTTCCTGCATACGATATTTTCTTTTGGTTCACGACGAGAGTCCTTCTGCTTCAGTATATCATGTCATTCCCAAAAAAGAATGGCATGATCCGTGCCATTCTTTTTGTAATTTCCGACTATCAAACACCCTACCGGATCGCCGAAGCGACGGCTTTGGCAACACGAGGATCGAACGTATTCGGAATAATCTGTTTCGCCGTCGGCTGCTTCACCAATGCAGCCAGTTTCTTGGCTGCCGAGAGAAGCATCTCATCAGTGATATCCCGCACTCCCCGATCCAGCGCTCCGCGGAATATCCCCGGAAACCCGAGCGAATTATTGATCTGATTCTCGAAATCGGACCGACCGGTCGCAATGACGGCCGCGCCTCCCGCTTTCGCCTCCTCCGGCATGATTTCCGGAAGCGGATTCGCGAGGGAAAACACGATCGGCGATGTATTCATCCGTGCGATATCCTCTTTTTTGACCGTCCCGCCCTTGGAAACCCCGATAAAGACATCTGAACTCACGAACGCGTCCTGAAGCGTCCCTGATCGGTTTTCCTTATTGGTCAACTGTACCATTTCAAGTTTGTGCCGATCGAGATCCGCCCGTGTCGGCGAGAGAATCCCCCTACTATCGACCATCAGGATATCCCCGACACCGAAGAGGAGCAGAAGCCTGGCGATAGCCTGCCCGGCCGCTCCGGCCCCCGCAATGACGATCCGTATCTGATGTGGATGTTTCTTGACCACCTTGAGCGCATTGATCAGCCCCGCCACCACGACCAAGGCCGTCCCATGCTGGTCATCATGCATCACCGGGATATCCAGCTCCGCCTTCAACCGGGACTCGATCTCGAAACAACGCGGTGCCGCGATATCCTCCAAATTGATTCCCCCGAAGCCTGGCGCGATGTTCTTGACCGTCTCGATGATCGCTTCAGTGTCCTGCGTCGCCAAGACGATCGGAAAGGCGTCCACCCCGCCGAGCACCTTGAAAAGCATCGCTTTGCCTTCCATGACCGGTAGTGCAGCCTCTGGTCCGATGTTGCCCAACCCGAGCACTGCCGAACCGTCCGACACGACCGCGACCATATTGGACTTCATCGTATACTCCCGCGTCTTCTCCTTGTTCTTCGCCAAAAAAGACGAGACCGACCCGACACCCGGCGTGTAGTACACACTCAAATCGACCTTGTTGGACACCTTCGCCTTCGGTACGATACCGATCTTCCCTCGCAATGCCTTATGGGTCCGCATCGCCTTCAGGGCGATATCTTCGGACACTTTCGCCTTCTTCCGGACAGGAACTCCGGTCTTTCTCATGTTTTTTGAAGGAGTCTTCTTCTCCTTTCCGCTGCTCTTTCGGACAGTCATACTCCTATTTCTTCTTATCTGATTTCTTATCCGGCATCTCTATCCCCAGTATCCGCACCCCATAGTACACCACCGCCGCGATTACGACGAAATCGATCAGGACGGCCACGAAATCTCCCCAGAGTATCGAGGCCGAACCGATTTCCAGCTTCGCTTCTTTCAGACCATCCGTGATACCGAGAATGATACTCAGTATCGGATTGACGATATCCGTCACCAAAGCCGTGACCACCTTCGAAACCGCGCCACCGAGCACGAAACCGACCGCAAGACCAACCACTCCCTGTTTCCGGATAAAGTCCATGAATCCTTGCATATATCTCTCCGTATCTTAGACATTTTACCGTTCCAGTATACACCCTTCCTTCTTTGCCGGGAAAATAACAAAAAACGCCCGTTTCAGGGGACGTTTTCACAAAATGAATGAAACGCTTATGGTGTCTCGGTCACGCTTACGGTACGGATTTCGATCGGAGTGACCGGCTTCGACCCCTCGCCACCCGGCTGTGTCGGTGCCTCAGCGATCTTGTCCACCACCTCCATCCCTCCGGTCACTTCCCCGAAGATGACGTAGTTCTTCGGAAGCCCGGCGTCGGCATGCATGATGAAAAACTGGCTCCCGTTCGTATTCAGACCAGAATTGGCCATCGCCACGATCCCGCGCGTGTATTCCCCCGTAAACGGCTCATCGTTGAACTTGTATCCTGGTCCGCCCATCCCCGTACCGGTCGGGTCACCCCCTTGGATCATGAAACCCTTGATGGTCCGATGAAATATCACGTTGTCATAAAACTTCTCCCGAGCCAGAAAGACGAAATTGTTCACGGTCACAGGCGTCTCCTCGGCATGCAACTTGATTTCGATATCACCGAGCGCTGTTTTCAGGGTAGCTTGGTACTTTTTGGTGGAGTCAATCTGCATGGCCGGGGCTGTGGCATACGATTTCTTGTCGGTATTCATGGTGGTTGGTGTTGATTGGTTAGTTGATGATTGAAGCGGTTTCTGTTGTTGGGTCGATTGTTGCTGCCCCTGCGCATCACCAACCGATTCTTTTGGTCGACTCCCAAATTGTACTGATGCCGAAACATCTTTCTCTACGTTCTCTGTTTTTACCGATGGGGTCTCAAACGTACATCCCGCCAGCAACAGCACGCAGAAAGAAAACACCCCCAGATTCAGCTTCATATGCACTCATGCTAAGAATCACTCCCTGTCCAGTATACCAGATTTCTCCCAATGTATCTCTCATTACTTTTTTTCCTTGACTCGAACGCTTTTTTTTGCTATACTTAAGTTGTTGAGGTGCGAAAGCGCGGGTGACTCACCCGTGTTTTTCTTTTCCTCGGCAAGTAATAATTAAAAAAATACTATGACGGAAATCCGCATAGAAGAGACCTCCAACGAGGACGCAACAGTCGACAACGGCTCCTGCGTACATTGTGCGCAACGCGCACAGGAAGAAACAGAGAGTCATGAGACCTCGTTTGCCTTCCTCTTGGCACTGATGCCCCTGGTCGTGCTGA
Organism: Patescibacteria group bacterium; assembly: GCA_030916545.1. Lineage (GTDB taxonomy): Bacteria > Patescibacteriota > Minisyncoccia > Moranbacterales > UBA1568 > JAGOSP01. The sequence continues at coordinate 3,526 of JAUPWI010000059.1, forward strand.
CATTTTTCGGTCAGGTCGGGTTGCTGTAAAAATAATCAGCCCGACTCGCAGACCAACAAAGACAAAAGCCACGCTTCACAGCCTCTGGCTTTTCTTTTTTTCATCTTCACGTCTCCGTTCTTGCACGTTCCAGCCTGCTCACCGGTGCTTTTTCGGTCCACAGCATCTACAGCACAGCCATCCGCACTCAGTATCTCTCTCAAATCTCACCGCGTGAATAAGCAAGAAACAAACGCTTGTCGGTGAAAACGAGAGAATTTCGGCTGCAAACCTTTCAAAGCTTGTCAGGTTACGAAAGTAA
>JAUPWI010000060.1 GCA_030916545.1 Patescibacteria group bacterium
AAACTTTTTAATTCCGATAATTGGTCAGAAATGCTGCGGACTTGTCTGTCTTTGTCGTCCGTAGACTTGCGAGTATATATGAAAAACTTTTTGGTTTGATTATTCATAGATTTGTATTGGCAAACGAGGAGCCACGCGGAGCGTGGCGAATCCTTGCAGATTCAGGATTTTTTGGGGGGAATTCAGAACAGACGGCACTTCGTGCCGACCATATTTTTGCTTCCGATTCCGATTTTCAATTTTGGCGGAAAGGGAGAGATTCGAACTCTCGATACCCTTTCGGGTATGCCGCTTTTCGAGAGCGGTACCTTCAACCACTCGGTCACCTTTCCGTTCTCTTCAAAAAATCAAGCCGCGGTGCGCGGCAGGGGGGCAACAACTTCTTTCCTTCCCCAATCTGTTGTACAATGGAAGAGGAATTTTTGCAAGATATCAGGATAATCGGTAAGCGTGTTCGTATGATGAATGCCGAGGGGGTTGGTTTCGTGGATCCAGCGAAGGTAATCGGTCAGATCGATGTCGTTTCGGGTTCGACCGTAGCTGATTTCGGCTGCGGATCCGGGTATTTCTCATTCGAGTTTTCCAAGGCGATCGGACCGGATGGTAAAGTCTATGCCTTGGACATACTCCCTCAGGCACTGGATGCCGTTTCGAGTCAGGCGAAATTGATGGGCATGCACAACATCGTCACGAAACGGGCGAATCTTGAGCGTGATGGCGGATCGACTCTCGGTCCGGCGAGCGTCGATTGGGTGATTCTCAAAGACATGCTTTTTCAGAATGCGCATAAGCATATCATCATCGCGGAAATGGCGCGAGTGCTGAAGCCGGGTGGGCACGCGATCGTGATGGAGTGGAACCCGAAGGCGAGTGCGATCGGACCGGACAAGAAACTCCGTATAGATCCCGAGGAGCTCAAGGTGCTTCTGCTCGCATCCGGTCTGTCCCTGGAGAAGAGTTTCCCGGCTGGTGGGTACCACTATGCCTTTCTGATGAAGAAAGCCTAAGATTTTGGTCGTTCCCTCCCCAATCCGACAGAGAGTGTTTGAATATAAAGAGCTTCCCTATGCGACATATGAGAACAATCATCCTGGGTGTAGTCGTTCTTTTCGGATCCATGACCATCCTCTCGGGATGCGGCCTGAGAGATAATTCACAGGGAACACCCTACAGTATGCCGCTTGAGGTCTGGGGCGTATTTGATGATTCGGACGCATACACTCCTCTTTTTCAGCAGTACCGGGGAGTCAACCCGTTCATCGGCAATATCTCGTATCGGAAATTCGGCGAGGAAACGTACAAAAAGGAGTTGCTCAGCGCTTTGGCAGCGGGAAACGGGCCGGATATCTTCGCTATCCGAAACTCCTGGATGGGTGAATTCCAAGATAAGATAGTTCCGGCACCTGAGTACCAGGTAACCGAGAAGGAAGTGCGCGATCACTTCGTCGATGTCGTCGCGTACGACTTCATCGATCCGTCTGATCAGAAGATCTATGGACTGCCTCTCTCGGTCGATTCTTTGGCCCTGTACTACAATCGCGACATTTTCAACGCTGCCGGTATCACGACTCCTCCGAAAACCTGGCAGGAATTGCTGGCCATGACCCCGAAACTGACTCAGATCGACCAGTACGGCAATATCATCCAGTCGGCGCTGGCCTTCGGCACGTCGGACAACGTCAATCGGGCGCCGGCCATTCTTCTCGGGCTTATGTTTGCTCTCGGGGCCGAAATAGACGACCAGTATGGACGCGTCAATTTTTTCCGGACTGATGCGGCGCAAAAGGCATTCGAATATTATATGCTTTTTTCGGATGTCCGCATGAGTGAATACACCTGGAATGCCAACATGCATTATTCGATAGACGCTTTCTACGAGGGACGCTTGGCCATGATGGTGAATTATTCCTGGCGATATGAAACGCTCCGTCAGAAGAACGCTAAGCTCAATATGGCCGTCGCCCCGTTTCCTCGATTCGAAGGTATGGTACCGCAGAATTATGCTGATTACTGGACATTCGTGGTAGCGAAAAATCATGACATATCATCCGAAAATCAGAATATCGAAAAAATGCTCCCCGCGGATAAGGGAATCCGGAACGAGCTTCGTAAGCATGAGGCGTGGCAGCTCTTGACGTATATGGCGATGCCACATCCGGAGGGTCAGATTACGATACGGAACGGCTTGACGGGCAATCCGGCCGTCTTCACGCTGGCTTTTGACCCGGCGGAAAAATATCTCGAATGGACTCGGAAGCCGGCCGCGCGTCGTGACCTCATCGAGAAGCAACGGAGTGACCCGGTGCTGGGTTCTTTTGCGGTCGCTAATCTGACGGCGAAAAATTTCAGGCAGGTGGATGCCGATGCGATCGAGAAGATCATCAACGATATCATCCGCAGTGTCAATTTGGGAGAAATCCCTCTGAAAGAAGGCTTATCTTTGATGCAGCAGCGTATCGGGACGCTTCAATAAGCAACGCGCCTGAAAATAAAACGAGTATGAAACAAGGGATTTTCGGATGGATGCTGTTGGTGACGGTCGCCTTTTCCCTTTTGATGCCGGTGGCATCATCGGCGGATGGCTTCGTGCCTTGCGGCAGGGCGAGCGGGTCGGCCGATGAGATGGCGCCCTGCACCCTGTGTCATATCGTTGTCGGAGGAAAAGTCGTCATGGATTGGGGTTTGCGGTTGATGGCGGCGATCGGGCTGGTCGTCATAACGGCTATGGGCATCTGGTACATCGTTTCGGCCGGTAACCCGGGCATGATCAGTCAGGCCAAGTCGGGGATCAAGTCGACCTTGATCGGGGTTGCGGTGATGCTCGGTGCATGGCTGATCGTGAATACGGTTCTGCTCCTGTTCGCCCAGGAGGCTGATCCGACGAAGAATCCGATTGTCGGACTGCGATCGGCTGGCGGATTTGATTTCACTTGTAGTACCCAGTCCTTGGCTGGAACAGGGATAAGCGGCGGTGGCCCTGCGGGGGGAGGCGGAGGCGCCGGATCTGGAGTCTCGGCTTCTCTGCCGAAAGGATGTGACGCATATCAGGCTGATTTTGATGCGGTCGCGGCGTCAACCGGCGTTCCTGCAAAACTGCTTCGGGCAATCGCCGCTCGGGAATCCTCATGTAATCCGGATGCACAAAGCGGAGCCGGAGCCTGCGGCTTTATGCAACTGATGCCCGCGACAGCGGGACAGAGTTGCCAGTGGCTGAAAGATCATCCGAAAGAGAGTATTACTATGGGAGCCAATCTACTCAAAACATATGCCGGCATTCTCGGTGGGTACAACGCGACCTTCAATATCGGCAATGGGTTCGCTCTTTCCGGAGCGACCGTGAGTGTTGCGGGGAGCCCGGCTTATGATACCGGTTGCGATGATTTAATCGCTTCATACAATGCCGGTCCGGGGAATTCGGTTGCGACATCCGCTGGCAAGAAACCCGCCTTTGCCGTTTCATCGGATTGTCCGGCTGTAGCAGGGAAATCGATCCCGGCCTGGCAGTGCCCGATCAATCCGGGAGGATTCGCGGAGACCCAGAGGTATGTCCAGACAGTGCAGTCACTGATGAAATAGGTATGTATCTGAGATACGTTTCCGTTTTCGGAATCCTCTTATCGGTACCAGGCGCGGTCGCTGAAGCCGGAGTCATTTCGGATGCACCGAGTTTCGCTTCAGTTCTGACGAAGACATTGACATTCGTATTGTCCACGGTGGGAATCATTGCTATACTGGCATTAGTTATTTCCGGTCTGATGTACATGCTGGCAGCAGGAGATTCTGGTCGGATAGCTGAGGCGAAAAAATATGCGCTGGCGAGTATCATTGGGGCAAGTATCGCCCTGGCGGCGTTGATTATCGTCAGACAAATCATCCGCCTTCTCTGAGATGGGATATCCTGGACAAACATAAAAATACCAAAAAAAGAAAGGAGGTGAGAATATGAAAAATATGAAAAACATGTTCTACGCGGCTCTCGTGGCCGTGTTGACGGTTCCGGGTTTTGCTTTGGCACAGTGGACTCCTGCGGTAGCGCCTGCTGGGGCAGGAACTCTTCCAAAGGGAAGTCTCTTTAATATCATCAGCAATATCATGAACTGGCTCCTGGGTCTTCTGGGGGTTTTCGCGATCATCGGTTTCGTGATTTCAGGTATCCTGTATCTCACCGCAGCCGGAGATGAAGCGCAGCAGAAGAAGGCCAAGGCGCAGATGACCTGGTCTATCATAGGGGTGCTTGTGGCGTTGGCCGGTTGGGTTATCGTCACAGCTGTCCAGGCATTGCTTGGCGGTGCGAGTACAACGTTCTAGTCTCGGTTCGGCACGAGGGTGTCATAAAAAAATATCTGCTTGAAGCAGATATTTTTTTATTGATCTTCTTGTGTTAGAATGAAAAATAATAAGCGCTAACCAGTCACATTGCACTTAGAATCTTGTCGCTCATCTCATATGAAAAGAAATTCTCATATGTCGACTCGCTAGGGATGACAGTGGGGCTCTAGCGTTTGGCATGATACAAAACATCTAACACCAAAGTATGTATAAGATTCGACCATTGGTCTTGGCGGTGATATGTCTGGGTTGTTTCGGGTTTGGGAGCCAGGTATTTGCGGCGGCGCCTTTTGCTGGACCCCCAGCGGGTCCAGCAGCAGCTGCGGTTGTTTGTCCAGCGGGAACCACGCTTGACGGAGGGACATGTATTCCGACAGGGGTTGGTTTGTCAACCGGGAGTACATCGACTGTCTTTGGGCGTATATTCGCCTTGCCTATGATTTGTCTTTCTGGTCCGGTAATCTGTGTTCTGATGACATTTTTGAACTGGGTACTGGCCATACTTGGTATCATAACCGTTATTTCATTCGTGATTGCCGGGTTGCAATACATGCTTGCCGTAGGTGACCCGAAGAGTCTCGAAACCGCGAAAGCGCATATGAAGTGGTCGATTGTCGGGCTCATTGTCGCTTTGTCGGGAGTTATTGCTATCCAGCAGATTGATAGCTGGCTCGGTGTCTAGGTATCTTTTAATGTCTGCTTATGCGCTCATTTTTTACCATAATCTTTGTTCTGATTTCCGCGGGAATGATTTCCGCGGAGGGTGCTTTCGCGGCTCCTCCTTTGCGCGTGACCGTGAGCCCGCCGCCTGCTGATGTACCACTGGTCACGGACAATGTCGGGCAGCCTTGCCATGTGACGAAGAGCGGAAGCAAGGATGGGGTGTGTCGGCTTGATTCAGCCTGCGTTGGCGATTTGCTCGGGGTACGCCCGAGCAGTTGCATACAGTCCGGTGGCGAGGAGGTCCTGTGTTGTTTCGCTCCGAGCGTGCCGGCTCCCGCCGCTGTTCCGGCTGCCGGTGGCTGCAATGGCGGAGGGCGTAACGGGTCGTGTCTCCCGGCCTGTGCCGCTCCGGGCGACCTCATCGCTCCCGCTGCAGGGTGTTTGGCTGGGGAGTCCTGTTGTGCTGGAGCAGTGCCTGCTGCTGGTCCCGCTGGCGGAGCCGGGGATATTGTCGTGCCAAACCCGACCGGCTTCACCTCGCTCGAAGCTTTCTTGACGACAGGTATTCTTCCATGGCTCCAGGGTGTCATCGCCACGCTGGCCCTGGTCTTTTTCATTATTGGTGCGCTTCTGTATATGACTGGCGGGGCGAGCGAAAACAATATCAAGCAAGGAAAGGCTGCTATGACGGCCGCTCTCATCGGTTTTGCCATCGCTTTGGCCGCCCCGATGTTTCTCAAGGAGATTTATAGCATTTTCGGAGCCGCTGCCCCGGCTGCCGGGCCGACTTTGGTCGAGATCGCGCTCAACGTTTTGAAATTTCTCCTCTCCATCATTGGTATCCTGGGTACTATTCTGTTGGTTGTCAGTGGCTTGGCCTATATAGGTTCCGCCGGAGCGGATGATAAGGCAAAATCAGCCAAAAAAATGGCTACTTCAGCCATTGTCGGTATCGCGCTCGCCATGGCCGCTCTCATCATCATCCGGCAGATTACGAAGCTGTTCGTATAGAAAAACCCTTCCAAGCAAAGAAAAAAGCGGCTCCACGTGTTACGTGTCGCCGCCTTTGAAGTCTTAGCGTACTGAAGCTATCGGCCCTGTGTGGAGCCGGATATAGACGATATGTTTATCGCCGTCAATCCCATATGCCCCCACTATTGTCGGAGTCAGATTGAGTGCGACGTTGAAACACCCGTCTTCTCCGGCCGTAGCCTTGTCACCTGGTAGTGAACCATTGAGTGTGAGTGCCCAACCCTTCTCCATCCCGGCGAATGGGAGTTTTTCCCCGTTCGTGTCGATGGTTTTTCCGTTGAGATTGCTCTCACCACGCGACTGGCTCACTTTGTGAATGAGTCGGATCACCTCTCCCTTGGTGATCGTGTAGTGGTACGCTTTTCCCGCTTCGAAGCCGCAGAGGGTCTGTGGATCTGTGAGCGAGTTGAGCGTATAGGCCATTACGTTTCCGGCGATAACCGCCTTGGCCTGTTGGAGGAGTGGGCCGGATCTGGTCGCTATTGCCCGGAGTTCCATCCGCTCTGTGTCGCTGAGCGGCATATCTTTTTTTGCTTCGAGCTCTTTAGCGCGAGCAAGATCTCTCCTTTCTTGGTCTGCATCCAGCAATCGCTGGGCGACGTCCTGCTCTGGCGTGATACTGAACGATCGGAAGGGGTCGAACCCGATGACACTTCTCCTCTGTGCCGGCGACATCAGACTGACTGCGCCGATGGTTATTGCTACGACGGCGATGCCTATGGCGTACTTCTTGTACCACTTGGCATCCAGTGTGAATGCCCAGCTGACGAGGCCGAGTACCGTGAGGGCGCTGATGATGAGGATTGCCCCGCCCGGATTCTCTTTGACCGGTACGATACCGAGCGTGAGGAGGAAGAGAGAGGCGAAGAGTGCCGCATGAACGCAGAACTTTTTCCACGTCTCGAGCGCTGCTACCGGCTTGAAGCCCGAGAGCTTAGCGCCCGCAGCGATACCGGCGAGGTACAGTGGCTGGAAGCCGATGTACGCGATCACCAGTACCATCGGGACGATCAGGGTGATGTTGATACCCTGGTGCCCGGTAGCGTTCAGAGCCAAGGCTACGAGGCCCATGAGCAACAAGGTGACGGCTATCCGGGTATACAACCCCCGGTACCAATTGTTGAGGTCGATCGACCTCGCTTGGACCTGTGCAGACAGTCCGCGATAAATCAGTTCAAGCATTTCCCTTCCCCTTTCAGAATGGTTTGGTTGTGGCCAGAATCTCGATGCACCCGATTATGGCGCAGATGGCCAGAATGAAGTAAATTAAGGTATAAGGCCTCTTGTTGAGCAGCCACCCTAGGAACCCGAGCCGACGCTTGCGCCCGAGCTCTTGTTCCCATTGGGCAACCTTGACACTCGTTTTTTTTACGAGCTGGTCGTAGTTCTTTACACCAAGTGCTTTGAAGAGGGCTGCTTTTGTAGCATCGGTCCCTTCTTGGCCGCCCTGTTTGAGCTTGGAGAAGACATCTCTGGCGGTTTGCCAGTGAGATTTCTCCAGGAGGGCCCCGGTGACTAGCAGCATCGTTTCTCCATCCGTGAAGCCGTCTACAAAGCCGCTTTCTCGCTTTCCTTGTCGAAGGATGCATTCGCCGAGCCTCTTGAGGAGGAGGACTCTCGGGTCACGATCGGTATATGCTACCGGTGGATCCGTCGTCACTTTCTCCTTGAAGACAATCTTTCCTGCTTCCATCAAGGGTTGTCCATCCGGCCCGAGCATCGCAACCATCTCTTTCGTACTTCCAGGAGATGGCAACTGCATTTTACCGAGCACCTGCCTGAAGCGATTTCTCCGGTCGCCGATGTGGATGAGGAAGGCCTCCACGGCATCGCGAATGTCCCCTTCGAGAGTATTCATGAGGGAAATCATGATCGCCTCGTCGTCGAGGGAGAAACCAAGCCAGCCGGTAAATTGCTGCTTAGCCCCGTCCTTGAGGAGGTCACCGGCGAACTTGATGGCTTCACCGGCTCCGAATGCGCTTTTTATCCAACCTAACATGGTGTTCTCCTTTTCAGTTTTCAATGCGCGGGTGTTGCCTGACGCGCGGACTTTTGATGATATCGGTGTCTGGATTTCTCCTTTCACCATTCCAATTTGCAACTTTTTATTATAGCAAAAAATACTTTAAAAGTCAATACCGCAATGAGGAGAATCGGCGGGCTGATGATCGAAATTTCAATCATAAACCCAAAAAATGCGTATTCGGGCCATATTGTGATATACTGGCGGAGATAAGCCTTCATTTCTACTGAATTATGACTGCTGGGCATGTGATTGGAGAACTCAATTTAGCTTCAGATAAGGAAAAATCAGTCATTTTGGCTCGGTTTTTCAAAACGGGCCCGGGAGAATATGGCGAAGGGGACCGCTTCCTTGGGGTGACAGTCCCGAAACAGCGGATTATAGCTAAGAAATATCGAGATCTTCCTCTCGGGGAGGTGGAAAAGCTGTTGATAAGCTCCTGGCACGAGCATCGTCTGACCGGGCTTCTGATACTGACGTATCGCTTTCCGGAATCAGAATTGGCTCAAAAAAGGGAAATATTCGATTTTTACCTCTCCCACACGACCCACATCAACAATTGGGACCTGGTCGACGCGACAGCACCCGGCATCGTCGGTGCGTATTTGGTGGAATCGGGCTTAGATATCAGTCTTTTGCGGCATTTGGCAAGAAGTTCGTCGCTCTGGGAGCGCCGTATTGCCATTGTTTCAACTTTTGCCTGGATTAGGAAGGGGAGACAACAAGAATGCTTTGAAATAGCAGAAATCCTTCTTCATGATCATCAGGATTTGATTCAGAAGGCCACTGGCTGGATGCTGCGTGAGGTCGGGAAGCGATGCGATGAGAAGGTTCTCCGAGACTTCCTTGATCGTCACGCGAGTGGTATGCCGCGCACCATGCTTCGATACGCCATCGAGCGGTTTCCGGAGTCGGTTCGACAGAAATATCTGCGGAAGAAGGAGTAGCGAGAAAACCCCTCCCTTTTGTATCGCGGTATTGCTTTTTGGCTTAGAATCTGCTATAATGGAGATACAAATGAGAAGGCGGGTGACCTGTATTGAGAGAGGTTCCCGCCTTTTCCTTTGTTTTAGCACCAAAATCAATATGAAAACATCACGACATCCAGTGAAAAAAACAGAGAGATTTTTTTTGAGCGAACACACGCTGGTTTCGACGGATTTTTTCTTCGCGATCGTCGTTTCTCTCGGTTTGGGAATCGCCTGGCTGCTGATCGCCGATACCCAGTCGATTGCTCGGGAATATGATGCGTTGAATCATCCGTATACGATGAGGGCGGGAGATGCGGCCTTGGAGAAGCGCGTCCAAAGGCTCACGAAGGGATTTCCCCTCGAGCGCATGGCGCCGTATATCTCGGAACAGAATGAGGATACGGCCGCTTTCATCGTCGGTATCGCCAAGAAGGAGAGTAATTGGGGAAAGCGGGTGCCAAAAAAAGCAGGAAAGGATTGCTATAATTACTGGGGGTATCGGGGAAAGGGTGAAAATGTGACCTGGGATGGGTATACCTGCTTCGAGACTCCGAGGGAAGCGATTCGTACCGTTGGAAAACGGATCGATACCCTGGTGTCGGAGCACGACCTCGATACGCCGCGCGAAATGGTGGTGTGGAAATGCGGCTGGAACTGTGACGGACATGGAAGCGCCAGTGTCGAAAAGTGGATCAGGGATGTCGAGTATTATTATCGAAAGGTGAAGAAGGAAGGGAGCTCATAGGAGCAGAGCTCTTCTTGAAGATCGGAA
>JAUPWI010000061.1 GCA_030916545.1 Patescibacteria group bacterium
GAGAGAATTTCGTGCGAAAACCTTGAAAAGTACGGAGGATTACTTTCGTAACCTGACAAGCTTTGAAAGGTTTGCAGCCGAAATTCTCTCGTTTTCACCGACAAGCGTTTGTTTCTTGCTTATTCACGCGGTGAGATTTGAGAGAGATACTAAAAATTCATCATTTCGTCAAGGGCCGCGTCGAGCTCATCGAGTGGACGTGTGCCGATCGCTTCTTTCTTGACGATTCTGCGGGCAAGGGCCGCCCGCACTCTCTTCTCGGCGTCAGAAGGGTTCAGATGATGTAATATCGCCCCGTTTACCGCCACGTTTGGCCCGGACTTACAGAATCGAAAACAGCTCTCCGAAGCCTGAACTTCGACTTCATCGGCGATAAACGCCTTCTCAAGCGTCGCGGCGACTTCGCGGCTTCCTCTCTGGCAACAATTGACATTCACACAGACACGAATCTGAGATTTCATACTCTTTTGGTGCGTAATGGTTCGGATGCCCCCTCAGAGTAGTGAAAATATCGATTCGTGGCAAATCGATCGATGCCTACCCGTACGCTCTATACAAAATATCCAACTGGGCTATACTTACGTTGGATTTCCAATGATGCCATTAATCGTACGTATTATGAATGTACAGTTCACTTGGGATGCTTCGATGTCGGTAGGCGATGAGAAACTCGATGCCCAACACCAACATCTCCTCGAACAAGTCAACTCCCTGCTGGATGCTCTCGCTGGAGGAAAGAACAATCTCATCGTCATCGAACAAGTGCTCGGATTTCTCGATCGCTACATCGAAGAACACTTCACGGACGAAGAACATTACATGGAAGAGCATCAGTATCCCCGTCTTGAGGAGCATCGCGCGCTCCATGTTGGATTCATCGAACGCTACAAACAGATGAAGGGACGGATCTATACTTTCGCTTCCGTCGACGAGATGCTGATTGACCTCGAAGTCCACCTCGGCCGCTGGTGGATCGACCACATCGGAGGTGCCGACAAAGACTATGCCGCCTACATCCGCACCCGCTCTTGAAATCGCAAGGCGTGTCGAAACGCGACGAGACGGTTCCATGGATGCCTCAACGGAAAGTCCTTTAACATTTTTTCATCTTTATTCAATACGAAAGGAGAGTCGTCATGACGGCTACCGAAAAGGAAGACAGCATCGCTGCGATGGAAATATTCCGCACGCTTGGGACGAGACTGATTGAAGAAAATGGATTCTCTCCGGATCGGGAAACGGTACTCCGGGTGGGAGCATTTCTTGATGCCATCGAAGAGTACCGCGCGATACAGCAGGATCAGAACGCGCGACGCCAGGTCGGACCGAAAAAAAGCCGGCGGCAAGAAAAGGAAATCGGGAATGAGTGTCAGGCAGACCGGAAAGAATGTCCGCTCCGTGGTCCCGGTGAAATGACCTGTCAAGAGTGCCGATCGCTCCAGAAACTTTATGAGCAGGCGCACGCGATCGAGGATATCCTTATTGAGCACGGACTCGTCGAAAGAAGAGAGGAGCATCAGTACCTCCAAGCCGCCTGCAGCGTCGTCGATTACCAGGACACGCATATCCGTATCGTTTTCCAGGACCCGATGTTCCAAAGGCTCAATACCATGGAATGGTTCAGCCCGCTTGGAAACACCTGGATCACGGTCGTCAGCATGTTCTTCGCACCGTTCCTGACCGAAGAAGACTGGGAAGGTGACGATGACGAATAATCAGGGCTTCCTCTCCAACCCGAAGCACTCGACTTGAGGCAGGCGCAGCATCCTGTCTCAGTTTTTTTTGTCCTTCTAGACATTGACAGATACAATGATTGATGCTATGGTTTTTATACTCGATTTTGACTGAGCGAAATATCCATTTCGCGGTCATTTTTTCAACACTCGTTTTTTAACAGTGATGTTTTTAAGGAAGGATGTCAAATGTCAAGAAACCCTTCTGTATCTTCTACCCTGCCAAAGCGTGCCCAAGGTGTCATTGAGGGATACTCCTCGTGGGAACAACTCTCTGATAAGGCAAGTCGGGTCACTACATGTCTCGCTACCACACCAGGAGTGAAGCCGACATGCTGCCCTATTCATCAACGGCTCCACTCGATGTTGCAGCGCCTGCACGAACAGGCAGCTCAACTCGAGGATCTCCTTATCGAAAACCAGCAGATTGGAAGGAGATCACATTTGTGCGGACATGATTTTGTCAGCGCAAGCACGCTGATCATCATCGAGAGGAAAGATACGGGGTACTCTTTCAAGCGGTTCAGTGCCGGTTGGTTGGAGATGCTCCAGGATTTTTTCCACCCGCAATAGGGATCGTCCACAGCGACGACAAAGAGGGCCTGTGCTACGCGCGGCCCTCTTTTCATTTTCGGATAAATGCCCCATCTCCAAGATCTCGAAAAGCCTGATCAAGTTCGGATCGAGTGTTCATCACTATTGGTCCGCCCCATGCGATAGGTTCTTTGAGCGGATCAGCCATAAGCAAGAGAAAACGCACACCCTGATCAGAAGTCAGCACTGTTACGGTATCCCCTCTCTCAAAAAGCACTGCTTGTTTGGATGACACATCTGGTTCATCCTGAGCGAAAACCCCTCTTCCATCAAGAATATACACAAATACCGTTGCATCCATTTGGACAGGAATTGACCATTCACACCCAGGAAATACTTCTACATCCAAATACGTCGCCCGCACATATTCCCCAGTGAACCCTCCTGATACCGTACTATATTCCCCTGAAATAATACGCGCCCGAGATGTTGGAGTTTCAACCAAGGGAATATCCTTTTGCTGGATATCGTGATACTGGGGTTGCGTCATCTTGTTTTGCGCGGGAAGATTCAACCATAATTGTGTGCCTCGCATACGCGCTGTTGGCTGTGGCATTTCCTGATGGATGATGCCTGAACCAGCCGTCATCCACTGGCAATCACCGTCCCGGATACTTCCGCGATTTCCCAGACTATCCATATGCTCGATATCACCTTCGATAAGATAGGTGATGGTCTCAATGCCCCGATGCGGATGCCAGGGAAAACCACGGACATATTCATTTGGATCCGATGAATCGAAGGCATCCAACATGAGGAAGGGATCGAAATCCCTCGCTTCATGATGCCCGAACACCCGGGTAAGCCTGACACCGGCCCCGTCGGTCGCTTCTTCGCCAATGATGATTTGCTTGATTGAACGGCGCATAGGCATTATGATCACTCCTTCGAATTATGGAATCCTTCATCCCGAATCGAACATCGGGTAGACAAAAAAGGGAAAGGGCGCTATAAAAAATCCAGTCACACGAACACCAGGAATACCACTCTTCCCAGAAACATCCGAGACCAGGAGATCCGATGAAAACCGCTTTGAAAATTGACGACAGAAGTATCGATATCGCGCCCGGCTTCCGAAAACGGGTCTGGCAGCTCCTCCTCGATTACTTCGATTATCTCCGGATACTCGATGATTTGGCGAATGAGGAACCGATCACCTATGAAGACTGCTCCGAATCCGAAGAAAAACTCTGTGATGCCGCGCATGCCGTCGAGAAGGAATTTCTCCGTCTCGGACTGATGCGCCGCTGTCCACTCGAAACCGTCGGCATCACGCTGATTCAGCTGTGCCTCGACGGACAAGAAATGCACGTCCGGACGCTCTCGATGCACTGGTGGCGCTTCATCTTCGAACAACTCAGGCTGCCATTTCCGTTCGTACTCGAAATAATGCCTCCTCGCGGACCGGAATCATACTTCGGATTGAACTAGAGAGAAACTCTCTCAGTAGACATCGTCCGCCGAACCCTCTCCTGGGGATCGGCGGTTTTTTTCTATGCGTCCGGCTTATCCGTTTTGCTCGTTCCGGTTTCGGCTGAGAGATCTTCATCTGGATTCCCATTAGTCGACCGGGAAGCGATATCCTCCCCGACCGTCGCCGAAGAAGGTACCGGATCCGAAGAGCCCGGCTTCGGAAAATTCCGGAGCGTCATGGCCACAAGAAAAGCGGTAAAAAGGAATGGGACTCTCGCGTGAGGGAAATCGCTCAATACCATCACGAAGAAATCATACACCAACGGGACAGGAAGCAGGTATATCCCCGCCTTATACGCGTTCTTATAACCCAATTCATACCCTCTCAGATGAGAGACGAGCCAGACGACGGCCGCACCGAAGAGAAGGTATATCAAGTACCCGATCCAGTAGCCGATATAGAAAAAAACCGGAAGCAGGAAAACCCCGATAAGCAGGATCTTCTGCAGTATCGATGAGATCCAGGTGATGAACTGGGTATACTTTTCCTGCGTCAGCAGAAATGATTCTGCTCCACCCTGACTTGCCAGATCATGGACACTTACTTTTCCTTCCTGCTGATCCCAAACACCAAACGCATTTTTTCCGAGGACGGAGAAGGTCTTTTTCGCAGCAAAATCCTCGAGTGCAATATTCTTTGTTGTATCAATCACCAGCAAATTCTCCACATTGGTCTGTTCCAATCGTGCGCCCCAAGACACTGGAAATGGTATCACAATCGGTTCTTCAGCATTGGTCGAGATAGTTCCGCCGGTTATTTGTATTTCCAGATCATCCGGATAGAGCCCGACGACGACCGCCGTCTGATCCCGCCATTCCTGTGACGAAATCGCTGCTACGAAGCGAACCGCATCGGGGAGAGCGATAGCCACCGAAACTGCCGTAAAAATCAAGATAAGGAGCGAATAAAAACGAAGCGTCCGGCCTCGGGTGAAATCTAGACTCGTAAAAAATCCCGGGCGCTCGATAAGACGCTGTACCGACTGGAGGACATTCATAGGGTATGAAGGAAAAATGAGAAGATAACACCTATATCTTAGCAGACTCTCCGTCTTCTGTCTTCCAAAAAAACGCTCTGCGTCAAAAGGTGCATCTATCCGCTGCCCGATCGATCTCCCCGGAGGGAAATTCCGATACATCTTCGAAAACAATCGTGTACTCCTTGGGTTTCGATTCTATCCGGACGACTTCTCCCCAGGCAGGGTCGATCTCCGAGAGCCTTCGGATTTCACCCGCCTCGAGACAGAGCGGATCGACCATGCGTGACTTGCAGAGCGTTTTCCGTTCCGAACCATCCGGATCCAGGCGATACCCGGTTTCCCGATTCATACGTTTCCAGAATTTCTGAAGCTCGTGGTCCGTTTCCAAATACGCATTCACTTTTCCGATGACCTCCTCGTCCGTCGTATAGAGTTCCGGCAATGAGACATATCCTTGCGCGAGAGCATACGCCAGCCAGTCCCCGGTTGTCCGAAACATGAGCGCGGTTTCGATATTCGAATAAAAAGTATGGTTGACGTACCTGAACAGCTCGGCGAATTCTCGCGCGATAACAGCATCGCGAAATACCCATCGATTGTCCCGCACGCCCAACGCATCGAGGAATACCTGCGCTTGGAGAGATGAAATGACCCGATACGCGATTCCGCCCCGTAAAATATAATCGATCCGATCCGCGCAGAGATCCGGCAAGTCCCACTCCTTGAGCGGATGACGTGCGTCATCCAGAACGTGTTCCATCAAAAACCCGTACTTCGCGACCGAAGCCGGAACTTCGGTTTTCTCCAGATAAGATTCATGGACATCATCCTGATAACTCTGTGTCGCTTGATCGGCCGAAGCGATAGCATAGTCGATCGCGTGCGAAAAAGCCGAGTGGGACGCGTCATGCAACAGCCCGGCTACCTGCTCCTCGAGCGATGCCCCGAAGCGCCTGAGGAGCCATGCTACTCCGAGAGAATGTTCGAAACGGGAATGCTTCGATCCAGGAAAATACACTTCATAGTATCCGCCCATATCGACCCCCCGCAGTCGCTGAAGCGTCGGCGACTCGATCAGCTCAATCAATACTGGCTCATCGAAAACAATCGACCCATACACTCTATCCTGGATTTTCATACTCTTTCTGCTCGGTTACGGCAACTCGACTATATATTCAACACCTCCTCGACGATTGACTTTCTTCCTCATTTATCCTACCCTACTCAGTGCCCTTTCCCAACCTGACCAATCGGAGGTTCTCATGTTTTCAGATATCTTCTCTGCCATCGACGATACGCTTATCGACGAGTATTTCCAACCCGTCTGCGATCATATCCGGAAAAAGTTCGGTTGGACGAAGAGCGCGCTGGCGGCTATCGCGCTTATCGTCGCGATTATCGGTCTCGCACCGCTCACGACGGTCTCCTTCATCGGCGGATACTCCATATCATGGATATTCTTCGTACCCGCGGGAATGATGCTGTTCTGGATTCTCGTAAACACTCTCCATGCGGCCTGTCTGATTCTCGCCAGATTCCGTTCCGAAACCAAAGACTCGACCAGACTGACTGGAATGGAGGGTCGGAAAATGACACTGATCCTCTCGATCATCGCACTCCCAGTCGTTATCGCTACCCTTCTTACGTATCCAGATACGGACGTCAGGATAGTGGCTCTCGCCTATCTGATCGGCGGCATCGGAAATATCTGCGCCTGCTACTTCAAGGCCTGTACCGATCCGTCCGAACAACGTTTTTCAGATCAAGAAATACTCTTGGCCACCAGGGTGTTCTACGAATAGCAGACAACAATAGAAATGCACTCTCTTGAGTCACTCGAGGAGCCACGCTCCCCCTCACTCCATCCGCTCCCACCGGCGGATGTTTTTTTACCTCATATCGGGCATCTTCACACTCTCTTCCTACGCTGTATACCGATTATCAACCGGGATATCGTCGCCGCCACTAAGAGACTCCTCAAGACGAATCTGATACCCATCGATTACGCGTAAACATTGCGTGCCATCGACATGGACTTCTTCAGCAGCCCATTTTAATTTTGCCTGTTTTCTCGCCGCGATTTCATCGGGGGCAACGACGAACACAAGCTCATGATCTTCAACCAATGCGCCCTTGCGAATTTTCCCGCCCAAGAATACGGCCCATACATTTTGTTCTCCCATACATGATGTATTTATGTGAATCCCGCTCTGTTTCTCCACCAAAGAGCGGGGCATTTCGCCCCGCTCTTATTGACTCACTTTATTTCTTCTCCTCGTCGGCCGGTTTGTCATCGACTTCGGCGTCTTTGGGAGTCTCGGTCGCTGGTTCGCTTTCGGCTTTCGGCTCTGCGCCTTCTGCTGGCTTTTCGGCCGCGGCCGCTGCGGCGTAGAGTTTCTCGCCGATCTTCTGCGCGGCCTGCGAGAGCGCCTCGCTCGCCTTACGAATGGCATCGAGATCGTCACCGTTCTTCACCTTGTTGAGTTCGGCGATGGCATCCTCGACTGGCTTCTTCTCATCAGCCGTGACCTTGTCTCCGGCATCCTTCATCGCCTTCTCGGTCGAATAGACGAGGGAATCGGCGAGGTTCCGGGCTTCGATCAATTCCTTCTTATGTTTGTCTTCTTCGGCATGAATTTCAGCATCCTTCTTCATGCGTTCAATCTCATCTTTGGAAAGACCAGTTGAAGCCTCAATACGAATAGACTGAGTCTTATTGGTCGCCTTGTCTTTGGCTGTCACCGAGAGGATACCTGATGCATCGATGTCAAAGGTGACCTCAACCTGTGGTATGCCACGTGGTGCTGGTGGGATTCCATCGAGAATAAAGCGTCCAAGCGACTTATTGTCATTCGCCATTTCACGCTCACCTTGGAGAACATGGATTTCAACCGAAGGCTGGTTGTCACTCGCGGTCGAAAAAATCTGGCTCTTCTGCGCTGGAACGGTGGTATTGCGTTCGATGAGTGGTGTACGTACTCCACCCATAGTCTCGATACCGAAGGTAAGCGGTGTCACATCAAGCAAGAGCACGTCTTTGACTGAACCTTCGAGTACTCCACCCTGAATAGCAGCACCAGCAGCCACGACTTCATCCGGGTTGACTGAGATATTCGGCTTCTTACCAAAAAACTTTTCAACACTCTGGAGAACGAGTGGCATGCGCGTCATTCCTCCGACGAGCACGACTTCGTTGATATCGGAAACCGAGAGCTTCGCGTCAGCGAGCGCCTTTTTCACCGGCTCGAATGTTGCTTCTACAAGTTCGTGTACGAGCTCCTCGAGCTTGGCGCGTGTCATCTTCATGACGAGATGCTTTGGGCCATTGGCATCACTCGTGATAAACGGCTGATTGATTTCGGTATCGTTCGCAGTTGAGAGTTCGATTTTGGCTTTTTCCGCAGCCTCCTTAATACGCTGCAAAGCGAGCGGATCTTTCGAAAGATCAATGCCCTCCTGCTTCTTGAATTCATCGAGTATCCAATGAATGATTTTCTGGTCGAAATCATCACCACCAAGATGAGTATCTCCATTGGTGGATTTTACTTCGACAGTATCTTCAGCGACTTCAAGAATAGAAATATCGAAAGTACCACCACCAAGGTCATACACCGCAATCTTCTCATCCTTCTTCTTGTTGAATCCGTAGGCGAGAGCGGCCGCAGTCGGCTCGTTGATGATGCGGCGAACATTGAATCCCGCGATCTCACCAGCTTCCTTGGTCGCCTTGCGCTGGCTGTCGTCGAAATACGCTGGGACGGTGATGACCGCATCGGTGATCTTCTCACCGAGTTTTTCTTCGGCATCAGCCTTCAGCTTGGAAAGGATCATCGCGCTCACTTCCTGCGGCGTGTATTCCTTACCACCCATGACGATTTTGACTCCTTCCCCTGCTTGGATAATCTTGTACGGCAAGGTCTTCATGTCGCGCTTCACTTCCTCATCGTTGAAATGACGGCCGATGAGACGCTTGATTGAGAACAGCGTGTTTTCCGGATTGGTCACGCCCTGACGCTTGGCGAGGAGTCCGACCAGACGCTCACCGGTCTTGCTGATCGCAACCATAGACGGAGTGGTGCGATTCCCCTCCTTGTTTTCGAGAATAGTTGGACTACCACCTTCGACAATAGACATGGCCGAATTAGTTGTTCCGAGATCAATTCCGAGTATTTTAGACATATATTTTTACTTAATATGAATTATGAATTGAAATGCTTTCCTTTTTACTTCACGGTCACCTTGGCCGGGCGGATAATACGTTCTCCAATTTTGAATCCATTCTGGAGAACCTTTGTTACTGTTTGTTCATTATTTCCTTCTGCATCTTCTTCGCTCTGTTCCGTTTGCTCGAGAGCCTCATGTATGGTCGGATCAAAGGTATCCCCGACCTTCACCTCGATGGTAGACACCCCGTTTTCGGTCAGAACTTTTTCCAATTGCTTCTCGATATACTGGATACCGGTCACCCATGGACTTGCCCGCTCCGCCTCCGGCACGTGTTCAGTCGCCATCCGAAAATTGTCCATCACTGGCACGATATCCATCACCAGTTTCTCGATGAGATACCCGGCGATTTCCTTCTCGCGCGTCGCCTGCCGTTTCTTGTAGTTCTCGAAATCCGCCTGCAGGCGCTTGAGATCATTGAGGTATTCCTCAGCCAGCTCGGCATCTGTTTTTGAGAGTGTCTCTTCCGTCTTTTCTGGGGTCACAGAATCACCCGCCTCCACCTCTTCCACCCCTTCTTGTTTCTCATCATCTTGCCGCATACGTTTGTGTCATTTATGTATCTTAATACTCAGTGATTTTTTATGATGACTTGGTCAACCGCGCCTTCAGAAGTTCAAACTCACGACGCCGCTCTTCTTCTTGCTCTCGTTCCGTTTTCTGTTCTTCTTCCTGTGGGATATTCTTTTGAGTCAACGCAATCATACGTCTAAGAAAATGGAACCATCACGACCACAAGAACTGGCAACGAAGATCCGAGAAGTTTCTTCATATACTCGATGAGTGATTTGTTTTTGGCATAATCCATACGTTTCGGACCGATGATGGCGAGAATACCTTGACCCTCACTGCTCTGATACGGCGCCACAACCATCGAACAGTTCGAGATCCCCTTGATCGGATTCTCGTCCCCGATAAAAATCTGCGTTTCGCCATTACCAAGTTTGGCAAAAATAGTATCAAGCCGTTCATCGAGCGAGTCGAGCGTTTCCACCAGACGACACAACTCGTCGATTTCCTGAAACTCCGGCTTTTCCATGAGCTCCTTCATACCGAAATCATAGAACTCATCCTTATCAATAAGACCGGAGACGGCGAGATTTCCTGAAAGGGCGGAGAGGAGCTTGGTGGTACTCCGACCCAGTCGGGCTTGTTTGGCCTTCATCATGAGCAGCTCCTTCTGAAGCCGACGTTGATCCTCACGTGACAAATCCTCATCACCCATCATCTCTTCGACATAGAAACGATACCCAGCATCAGTTGGAATACGACCGGCCGAAACATGCGGCTGATAGAGGTAACCCGCTTCCTCGAGTGCTACCATATCGTTGCGCAAGGTCGCCGAACTGACCGGGAACTGAAAACGTTCCAGGAGGACCTGGGATCCGACCGGAAGCGCGGTCTGAGTATACAGCTCGACCACAGCCGAAAGGATTTGTCGTTGTCTCGTATTCATGTCTTCAGTATAAAAAATGATTTAGCACTCGTCAAGTGCGAGTGCTAAACTAAAAATCTCTCCCAAAAAAACGCCCTGCCACCACACGAGGGGGGGCAGGGCTGATCCTCTCAGACGGAGGACCGGGGTTTGATGGCAACTGAATCAAGTGACAGTACTTGTCCCTCGCTGATCAAGCCCGCCGATGACCGCGACCTCGCCCATTTGGGCTCAGATTCTTTTTCGGCCCTTTCAGTAATTCCATGGCCGGCACACTCTTCAGGAGAGTCTCCCTCTTGAGTCGGCTACCAGCGGACCGGCGGCGGTTCGCAGTCGAGGTACCCTTCTTCTTGGGAGAAATACTCGCCTTTGTCTGTTTCTTTCTCACAACACCTGATTGCAGCATCATATGCGATCTTCCGTATGGTAAACAAAAAAAATCGAGTGCAACCAATACTCTGTCCCAACAGAGCTTTAGTCTCCTTTCTTTGAGATTGTTAAGGAACCGGATCGTATCCACCTCCATTCCAGGGATGGCAACGACCTACCCGCTTGAGCCCGAGCAAAAGACCACGAAAAACACCTCGTTTCTCTATCGCCTCAAGCATATACTGGCTACAACTCGGGTGAAAACGACAGATGCGTCCACCGGTGAAAAAACTCAACACGCCACGCTCGCTCGACACGAAACGCTGGTAAAACCGTATCAGATGAACCAACAACTTTTTCAGCATACCGAAACACTATACGACATTTCCCTTCCGCCGTCAAAACGATTCTGATATACTGCGGAGTGAAGCGGGCCATCGCCCATCCCGAAACGAAAACACAAAAAAAACACCATGCATCAAGTGAAATTCCATCAGGTCACCTGGATCGACTTCGAGGATCCTCACGACGAGGATATTGCCTATCTCCAAGAAAGCTTTTCCATCCACCCGCTCGCCATCGAAGAGCTGGTCACGCCGACCTATCAGCCGAAAGTAGTCCAATATGACGGATGCCTTTTTCTCTCTGTGCATATACCACTCTTCGATACCAACCATCGCACCACTTTCCCCGGTGAACTCGATATCATCCTCACCGACGGATACCTCATCACCAGCCATAAGCACGACATCTATCCGCTCACGAAATTCTTTTCCGAACTCGCGAAGAATGAGGGTCGCCGCCGGCTCTACATGAGCCAGACTCCGACTCACCTGCTCTATGCCGTGCTCGATATTCTCTTTAACTCCTGCTTTCCGAAACTCAATCATATTGCTGAACGGCTTGATTTTGTCGAATCACAAGTTTTTGATGAGAAAGAAAAAGAAATGGTACTCGAAATCTCTGTCCTCAAGCGAGACATTCTCAATTTCAGACGGACACTGAAACCGCAACGATCCATACTCGAATCACTCCTCGCAAAGGATCATCCGCACGTCGCCGACGATCTCAAGCCGTATTTCCAGGACCTTATCGGGACCAATATCCGGATCTGGAATATACTCGAAAGCAACAAAGAAACCATCGAAGCGCTCGAGGCCACCAATAATTCCCTCCTTTCGAGCAAGCTCGACCTCACCATGAAGGTTCTGACCATCTTTTCCGCCGTCCTCCTCCCGATGTCGGTGTATACCAACATGCTCGCGATGACGGCCGCTATCCCCTTCGGCAACAGCCCGAACGCCTTCTGGATCCACACGATCTTCATGCTCGCCATCGCCGCCGTGACAGTCGTCATCTTCAAGTGGAAACGGTGGTTCTGACGGCAGGCTTGCCAAATGAACATATCAGGAGAAATGGGCAAGCGCCCGTTTTTTTGCTACTATCTGCTTGGATAAAGTCTCCCCTCACTTCCGATAATTCTTGTGTATGCGATTTTACAACACCCTCACCCGATCCAAGGAAGAATTCGTTCCCCGAGAGAAAGGCAAAGTCGGCATGTATACCTGCGGCCTCACCGTGTACGACTATCCCCATATCGGAAACCTTCGCGCTTTCGTCTTCCCTGATACGCTCCGGCGTGTGCTGCTCCGCGCCGGTTACGAAGTGCGCCACATCAAAAACATCACCGATGTCGGACATATGACAGCCGACGATGTAGCCCAGGGCGACAGCGGTGAAGACAAAATGACCAAGAAAGCGCTGGCGGAGCACAAAACGCCCGAGGAAATCGCGCGATTCTACGAAGCCCATTTCTATCGGGACGAAGCGGCGATGCATATACTACCGGCCCAATTCTTCCCGCGCGCCACCGCCCATATCCCCCAGATGATCAGAATCATCGAGGAACTCATCGCGAACGGCCATGCTTATGCCGCGAACGGCAACGTCTTCTTCGATGTCACTTCCTTCGACCGCTACGGCGCTCTTTCGGGCAATACCCTCGACAAACTCAAAGTCGGCGCCCGCCTCGAAGAGCATCCGGACAAACGAAACCCCTGGGACTTCGCTCTCTGGCTCAAAGCCCCGGAAGGACATCTCATGCGCTGGCCATCACCCTGGAGCGAGGGCTATCCCGGCTGGCATATCGAATGCTCGGCCATGAGCCAGGAATATCTCGGCGATTCCTTCGATATCCATACCGGCGGCGAAGACAATATCTTCCCGCATCATGAAGCCGAAATCGCCCAAAGCGAATGCGCGACCGGTAAGCCTTTCGTTCGTTACTGGCTCCATACGCGCCATATCCTCATCGATGGAGTCAAGATGTCCAAATCCAAAGGCAACTTCTATCGCCTCTCCGATATCGTCGAACACGGATTCTCTCCGACCGATCTCCGCGTCTGTTTCCTCGGGGCGCATTACCGCAGTCAGATGAATTTCACCTGGGACAGCCTCGAGCAAGCACGCAAAATCAAAGAATCGCTTCTCAAGACATTCGGTCGCGTCGCGACGGCGCCGGTTTCCGATACTGGCCTGTCTGCCGCTCCCTGGCTCACACGCCTCATCGAAGCCTGTGAGGATGATCTCAACACTCCCCTTGCGCTTACGATTGCCCAAGAGCTTGCCCGCGAGACGAACAGCACACTCGACCGGAACGGATCGCTCAACCCCGATATCCGCTCAGCTTTCGACACGATTCTTTTCCTCTTCGGTCTCGAGCCTGAACGGAAAGAAGCCATCCCCGATGAAATACAAAAAATGGCAACGGATCGGCAAAAATCCCGTATCGACAAGGACTTCACGGAGGCTGATCGCCTGCGCGATGCCATACTCAAAGCCGGCTACACCATCGAAGACACCCCGAATGGCCCTCAAATAACAAGGGGGAAATAGGCTCTGCACATCTGAATCCCTTCGCCGAGTGTTTCATATCAAACGATACACACAGAAACTTACAAAGCACTAAAGACGAAAATTTGTCAATATTTCGAGCCTGTACGTTTCTTTTCCGAGCGGGTATACTGTATGGGCTATGGCAAAAACTTCCACAGATCATCTCCGAGTCCCCCCACAGAATATCGAGGCCGAAATGTCGGTCTTGGGATCCTTGATGCTCGATAAGGATGCCATCATCCAGGTGGCCGATATCGTGCGTATCGGAGACTTCTATAAAGATGATCACAACCGCATCTACGAGGCCATCCTCAAGCTCTACGAAGACAATGAACCGATCGACGTTCTCTCGCTCGCCAACCGCCTCGAAGAGACTTCCCTCCTCGAAAAAGTTGGCGGATCGAGCTACCTCGCCTCACTCGTCAATACCGTTCCTTCGGCCACCAATGTCGTCCACTACGCCAAAGTCGTCCAAAAAAAAGCACTCCTCAGACGTCTGATTGCCGCAGCCAGCGAAATCGTCGAGATGGGTTTCGATGAATCCGAGGATGTCCAGAAGGTGCTCGACGAAGCCGAGCAAAAACTGTTCGCCGTTTCACAGAAATACATCAAACAAGACTTTGTCCCGATCAAATCCATTCTCGAATCTGCGTTTAATCGCATCGACGAACTTCATAAGAGCGACAATGCCTTCCGCGGTGTCCAGACGCATTTCCCTGATCTTGATGGTCTGCTCGCTGGACTCCAGAAGTCAGACCTCCTCATCCTCGCCGCCCGTCCAAGTATCGGAAAGACCACTTTCGCGCTCGATATCGCCCGTCAGGTCGGTGTCTATTCCAAAGTCCCGGTCGGTATCTTCTCCCTCGAAATGGGATCCGACCAGCTCATCGACCGTATGCTCGCCGCTCAGGCCGGCGTCGATCTCTGGCGCCTCCGCACCGGGAAACTTTCGAGTGATGGTCCAGGTAATGATTTCGAGCGCCTCTCCGATGCCATGGGCGTTCTCTCTGAAGCCCCTATTTTCATCGACGATTCCGGATCGCTCAATATCATGGAAATGCGTACCATGGCCCGCCGACTCCAAGCCGAACATAATCTTGGCCTCATCATTATCGATTATCTCCAGCTGATGGAAGGGCGCTCACGCGGTGGCGACAATCGTGTCCAAGAAATTTCAGAAATTTCCCGCGGATTGAAACAACTCGCCCGGGAACTCGACATCCCTGTCATCGCACTCTCCCAGCTTTCCCGCGCCGTCGAATCCCGCCCGGACCAGGTCCCGAAACTCTCCGATCTTCGTGAATCCGGTTCCATCGAACAGGATGCGGACGTCGTCATGTTCCTCTACCGCGAAGACCGAGTCAAACCGGATACGCCAAACAAAAACATCGTTGATGTCATCGTCTCCAAACACCGCAATGGTCCCGTCGGAAAGATTTCGCTCTTCTTCGAGGAAAACGCGACGACCTTCCGCTCACTCGAGCGCGTGCATACGGAATAAGTACCCGACTTACCCCGCACTGCCTCACTCACCTTCCCTCCCGTTGTGAGTGACAAATTATATGAATTATTAGTTGTGAGTTATAAGTGGTGAACTCCTCCCATGCAATACCCAAAAAAATTCAAACACCTTATCAGCCATTTCTCTGCTCTGCCTTCCATTGGTCCCAAGATGGCCGAGCGGCTCGTGCTCTATCTGTTCAAACAGGATGAAGCGAAACTCCTCGCGTTCGCCGAGGCGCTCGAGGATCTCCATCATCTCAAAAGCTGTTCCCGCTGTTTCTATATCGCCGAAACCGATCTCTGTGAGATCTGTGCGGATCAGAATCGCGACCCCTCAATCATCTGCGTCGTCGAAGAACCGCTCGATGTCATCGCTATCGAACGTACCGGCGCCTTCCGCGGACTCTATCATGTCTTAGGCGGAGTCATGGATATGAGCCGCGAACAGGAAAGCGCGAATCTCAAGATTGCCGAACTCGTCGCCCGTGTCACCCTGAACGGCGTCGCTGAGGTCATTCTTGCCACCAACCCGACCACCGAAGGCGATGTCACCGCCCTCTACATCAAGAAAAAGCTCGAGGGGTCAGGTGCGACTGTCACCCGCATCGCCCGCGGTCTCGCCACCGGCGGTGATATCGAGTATGCCGATGAAGCCTCGATCACAGCTTCATTGACAAATAGGAAGTAAAGGTGTATAATATAAAATAGTAATTTTACAGTTTTTTTTCGAAAAAAGGGGGGGGAATGGAATTTATACGAACTGACTATCGCGGAGATCGGCAACAACCACTTGAAAATGCAAAAGGGTTCGTCTTAGCAAAATGCGGTAATGCCGTGAACGCGGAACAGTACAAACGATGCTCTGTTCGCGGGGAAGGCCCCATCATTGACACGGATTACATCGTCGATATCGCGGTCGACGGAGACGAAGTATACGCCTGTTTCCATTGGCCATCAACACCACGGTGGCCGGTCCTGGAAATCACCTTTTTCCGGGAGACCACCACTACTCCCTCCACAAACCACGCTGCCTGAACCCAGGCGCAAAAAAACCGGCACTGCTACGCACCGGTTTTTTCTTTGGGTTGAAAAAGGTACTAAGACCACTCGGATCTTTCTATGCGGAGATTTTGGTTATTTCAACTTCGGTGAAAGCCTGACGATGCCCATAATGAGTCAGTTCGCGCTTCTTGGCCTTGAACTTGATACCGGTCACCTTGTCGGCCCGATCCTGCCGGAGTACCGTCCCGGTCACCTTGGCCTTCTCGAGCACCGGAACACCGACGACTACCGACTTCTCGTCGCCCGTAAAGAGCACCTCGAAATCGACGGTCGAACCGACTTCGGCTTCGAGCTTCTCGACTTTCACTTTGCTGCCCTCGGAAACGAGGTACTGCTTCCCACCCGTGCGAATCACAGCCAACATATTCATGGAATCACAAGAAAATTAATACCGGCTTATTCTAGCGCTTTTCCGGTTTTCTGTCAAACGTCGAGTCTGACCCTTCGGACATCATCCCTTTTGGGTTTACTTGAGCTGGGATTTGACCCATTCTATGGCCTTTTGCAGCTGAGGGTCCTCCTTGTTGGTCACTTGTTCCCGGGTCACGCTGACTTTGTCATCCGGCGCGATCCCGATCTTATTGATCTGATTCCCTTTCGGAGTCAACCATTTGGCCACCGTGATCTTGACCGCGGTATCCCGAGTCACGCTCACTAATTCCTGCACAGAACCCTTCCCAAATGACTGCTCCCCGATAAGGCGGACATTGTCCCGATTCTCCCGCAGCGCTCCCGCCAGAATCTCCGAGGCACTGGCACTGCCACCGTTGATGATCACGCTGGTCGGAAGTTCAGAGAAAATATCACCCGAGTGAGTCTTGAGCTCCTTACGATCGCCCCTCCCATTCTCTTCGATGACGACCACGGACTTTTCCGGCAGCAGGAAACTCGCGATATCGACCGCAGACGTCAGGAGTCCTCCAGGATTATTGCGCAGATCGATAACCAGTCCCTGCGCCTTGGCACCGACCGCTGAACGGACCGCTCGCTCGAATTCGTCCGCCGTCTCATCGCCGAAACGATTGAGGCGGATATACGCGATATCCCCTTCCTTCATCTCGAAACGGAGACTTTTTACATGGATAACTTCGCGCGGCACGACGATATCCTTCGGTTCCTCGTCACCTTCATGGTAGATATTCAGGGTGACGCTCGTCCCCTTGGGTCCGCGGATCCGACGCACCGCTTCTTCCACATCCATATTTGTCGTCGGTTCATCGTCGATTTTCAGGATTTTGTCGCCCGGCAGAAGCCCGACACGCTCGGCCGGCGTCCCCTCGAGCGGTGAAACGATGGTGAGGATCTCATCCTTGATTGCCATTTCCGCGCCGATACCTTCGAAGTTCCCCGTCATGTCCTCCTGGAAATCCTCCTTTTCCTTCGGATCAAAAAACGTGGTGTACGGATCCCCGGTCGAAGCCAGCATGCCATCGATCGCGCCATAGAGCATCTGCTTGGCATCAAGTTTCGACTGATCGACGAATTTTTCCTTCAGGATCTCCCAGACCTTCCAGAAAAGAGCAAAGTCGACCTCCTTATCCTGACTCTTCCCATTCAGGATGACCGCCCCGTTTACGGATACGGTATCACTCCCGGAAGAGAGCGACTCACGGCCCCGCTCATATCCGACGAAAAAAGCGAGCACAAGGAACGCCAACACCGCAAAAAAGAGGAACAAGCGCTTGAACAAAAGGAAGCCTCTCTCCCGCTCGGAAAAACGAGTGTCACTTTCCCGTGATTCGGTATCATTAATATATGTTTTTTTCGGTTTATTAGCAGGTGGTAGTAGTAGGCGGTGAGCGTAACGAAAGTCGGCGCTCGCTCCGAAACGGAATGGGGGTAGGAGGGCTCCCTACCCGTCCGCTATTCCGTACGCGGAATCGGTTTCCTGGAATATTTCAGGAAGTATCGAATCGCGCTCATGATATGCCACCAGGTGAGCTGATTGAAAAAGATGCCGAATATCCCCCCGCGTGCACTCCCCTTGGCATGATAGTGATAGACCGTCGCCTCCGGACAGTATACCACCCGATATCCGTGCTCCCAGAACCGCCGACACCAGTCGACATCCTCCATATACATGAAGAACCGATCATCCATCGGACCGACACGAAGTGCCGCCTCCCGCTCGACGAACATCGCGGAGCCGGTAATCCAGTCGACCGCTTTCGGAACGGCATGATCATAACTCTTCATGACGAACCAATCGAGATGTCTCTTTCCGAACGGCAACCGACCAAGCCAGGTCCGACGGTAGAGTATGGTCTCCGGCTGATAGTACCGAAAGCAGCTCAGTTGGAGCGTCCCATTGAAATTGATCTGTTTCGGACCGACGAGCTTCGCCTTCTGATCTGATTCCAGATAACGCATCAGCGCCGGAATGGTCTCCCGATTGATCAAGATATCACTGTTGATGAGAAAAATATATTTTCCCCGCGACTCGACCAGAGAAACATTAAACAGGGTCTTGAAACCGACATTGGCAACGAAGGGGAAAAACCTCGCTTCCGGAAACTCTTCCCGCATGATCGATTCTGTATCTTCTTCGGTCGCGCTGTCGGCCACGATGACTTCGTACGCGAACGGTACCTGAGCAAGCTCCCGATACAGAGCAGAAAGGCACAGACGAAGCAACTCCGGATTCTTATATCCGTTTACGGCGATGGTCACGAGCGGCTCTGCGGTAGAGTCATGTATCATGGAACGACTGACAACGAAACTGATTATGGCAGAGTCCGAAAGAGAGCGTGAATCCGATCATAATTCTCCCCGCGCGGAAGCAGGATATATCCGGCTGACGGATCGCTATTTTCAGGATGATACAACAGCCCCTCATCCGTCGTATCCAGGACCCTCGATTGCGGTGCGATATCTCCCAGTTTGACATACAGATCATAGAGGCGCTGCATCTCCCATGCCTCAAGATTCGTGCGGACATTCTTGCTTAGGCTCTCCAGGATACCAATGACCTTGTCGAAACTCGTGAGCGTCCCCGTGCTCATCGCTTGCTTCTTGATGGCTTCGATGACGATATGCTGACGCTTCGCCCGCTCGAAATCGTTCGAGGTTTTCCGTGAACGAGCGAAACAGAGCGCCTTATCCCCGTCAAGCGTATTCTCGCCCGCCGACAATTTGAAATCACCGCCGCATTCGACGTTCGGATTATAACAGAGCGGATACGCTTTCGCGATATAACGCGTCCCGCTGGCGCGGGTATGGTACTTGTACTGATACTGCGGCGGCCTAGTCGGTATTGTGAACACATACGGATCGCAGACCTGGGGTTCCCGAAATTGCAGCGCCTCCTCGAAAGGCTGATCGAGAACGATCTTGACCCCGCCGAGAGCGTTCACCAGATCCTTGAAGCCCTGGAAATCGATGGTCACCGCGTAAGGAATCTCCATACCGGTCACTTCTCCGACGATAGCCCGCATATCCTCCATACCTCCGCCCCCCGGCTTCCGCTCTTCACCCAGAGCGAAGACGGCATTGATCTTTCTCCGTTCGGCACTGTTGGGAACTTTGACATACAGATCACGCGGCAACGAAACCAGCGAGGCTCTCGCCTGATCCTGTTCATCCTGTTTCGGATGGATGGAGAGCACCATGATCGTATCAGCCAACAGCCCCCCACCGCTCACCCCTTCGCCACGCATGCCCAAAAGCAGGATATTGATCTTTCCTGCCTCTTCTCCTTGCAGTTTCCTCTCGGCCCCAGGCAGGTTCTTCATGAGACTCTTGAAGACATTCGCGTCTCCACCGGAAATCTGATTGAGAATCGATCCGGTCTTCCAGGCGAAAACGGCTCCAGCAAGAAGCAGAAGCCCGAGAGCGACCAGTGCGATATACCACCACCTCCGTCTTTTCGATGGCCCGACAGGCTCTTTTCCGATTGATGAATGACCGGCGATTCCGTTCAAGGGAAATCTACTCATAGTAAATGGATGCTAATAATTCAGCACTCTTTTTCCAGGAAAAACACTCAAAACGGATTTTACCCGCTTCAATGAGCTGCTTTCGCTGATCCGAATGAATGGTAAGAGTATACAGGGTTTCCGCGCAGATATCAATCTTTGACGGATCGAAATACGATGCGGCATCTCCGGCGACTTCCCGCAGGCAAGGGATATCCGAGGCGGCAATCGGAACATCCTGGCTCATCGCTTCCAAAAGAGGAATCCCAAAACCCTCATACACGGAAGGAAAAGCGTACACGAGCGCTCCTCGGATGACAGCCGGCACATCACGCTGTGCGATAAAACCGGGAAATATCACCTGCTGCCCGAGATCCAGCTCGGCGATAACGTGGTCGATAGCTTGGTCGAAATGATGCGCCGCCCGATTGCCGACCAAGACCAGCTTGATATCCGAATCACGCTTCCGTAATTCCGCGAAGGCTCGGATCAAGAAAGGCAGATTTTTCCTCGGCTGAAGCGTGCCGACGGCTATGATATATCGCTCCGGAAGCCGATAGCGTTTCCGTGTCTCCGAAACATCCTCTCCGGATATCTCTCGTCTAAATTCGTCGGAGCAGGCATTAGGTACTACGGCTATCCTTTCGGATCGGACGCCCTCAAAATACCGTAGGATTTCGTCCCGCGTGAACTGGGAAGGGACGATAATGGTATCGGCCCGTTTCAGCGATCGAGGAATGAGGAGGCGCAACCACATGCGATCTTTCCAGCCGATGAACCACGGTAAGGCACAAAACGAGACGTCATGGATATGAACAAGCACCCGTGTCCGTCTCGGAATACGAACCGGGAGAATATACTGGGTATGAAAGACATCGATGTGTTGCTTCCAAAGAAAAAACGGTACCGTAAACAAATTCCAAGTGAAACGATTTTTCCCGACCAACGAAACAATCTGCACGTTTTCTTTGCCCACGGCGTCCAACTCATGATGCAGAGCGGCTAGCCGCCCGCTGTCGGTTTCATCCGTCAGGAGGAAATAGCGGCTCTCCCGATCAAGAGCGATGATTTCCCGCGTCAGGGAACGGAAAACCGCTTCATCCCCGGTACGTCCCTTGCCGACCAACCTGATATCGATAGCGATCGTTTTCATATGTGATCTATTGCCGTTATTCCGTCGTGTCTCGGAAAAGAATACCACCAAGACCGAGAAAGGCGAAAAAAACTCCCAGAAGAATGCCTGAATTGAAAAGATTGAATATCAAGAACCCGATCCAGGCGAGATGAAAGAAGAGGTGAAAGGCAATTTCCGATCCACCTCCCGAGAGCGCGACCCGACCCGATTGGAACCCGAACGCGAACCAGAGAATCACAAAGGCAAGCAATCCGAGGAACCCGCTGCCGAGCCAGAACTCAAGGAACATATTGCTCGCATTCAGTGCCGAACCGTGTTCATCGGTTCCGAGACGCATACCGACCGCCCCCCACCCGATTCCGCGCAGAGGATGCTCCCATGCCATGGATACCGCCCGCTCATATACCGATTTCCGGAGAGAGACATTCGGATCATCACGCCCGATCTCTTCGACAACATATCCGGACGCTCGAAAAACCTCTTGCTCCTCCAACAGGATGTGCCGGCAACCCAGAGCGGGAAGCTCCTCGACATTCCGGACACGTTCCGGTGCCCTACCTGCCTCGAGGCAGGCGATGGTGATCTTCTGTATCCCTCCCGTGGAAATCGCTCGATCAAACAGCGAAAACCGGGAAAGATGCAGGGTCGGGATGGCGATAAGCGCCAGACACATGATCAATCCCGTTTTCCCAAGCAACAGGAAAGCTCTTTTCGGCTCTCCGAGCTTCAGGAAAGTGATCAGAGTGATCCCTATGAAGAAAATTCCCATACCGACCAATCCTAACCAGGCACTTCGTGTCATGGACAGGAAAAGCACCAATGTTCCGAGGAAAAATATGCCAAACGGAAACACGGTCGAGCGCCATCCCTTCCTCAAGACCTCGTTTCGATAGAGCCACGCGAGAGAGAAGGCGATTGGAAAAAGAAGATACATCCCCAACCAATCCGATTCCGGGAATGTCCCGTTGGGTCGGCCGGCCATAATCTGAAAACTCTCTTTCCCGAACGCGAAGAGAATATTCTGCGCGATCGCCCAAAAAGCGACGACCAGGAATGAGGAGATGAGGAACGGAAGGAGATTGACCGCGGCCTTTTCGGTTCGTACGAAAAATCGTATCAGGAAAAAAAGCCCGACGAAACTGCTCAGAATCAATGCGAGCCTGACCGAAAAACCCGGGAATGCCGAACCGATGACCGCGAAATACGCCCCAAGCGAAAATAGGATCGGCAAGGAATCAGTCCACATGAATCGGAAGGGTGGAAAGAGGGGTCGTCCAACAAGAGATCGGATGCCGACCGCCAGAAACAGTATCAACGTGAGCCACTGGTATGGACGCAGGGATATTCCGAACTCGACCGGAGCGAGGTTGACGATCTCATACGGCAGCATACCGACCAGCAACAGGAATATCCACACCGGGCGATACAACGATACCAGAAGGATCAGGATGGAAAAAAAGAGAAAGTTTCCGGGACCGAGAGGTAGAACGCCGGCGAGTGACAAAAAAAGACCAGCTGCACCGAACAGGATATTGGAAAGCACCAAGGCTGTCCCGATCCGATGTCGGGAGAGAGCAGAGAGGATACCATGGGAAAAGTCGTTCATATTTGCGCAGGAAAGCATATCCGCATCACGTGTTCGGTGAACTTCACATACGAAAAACGTCCTGCCTGTCGTCTCCCCTGAAGACCGAATGTCTCCCGAAGCGCGACTTCGGTCAGTACCCGATCCATCGCTACGGCAAGATCCAGGATATCCGTCCCGTCGACCAGAAGCGCCGCCTCACCACACACTTCGGGCAACGATGAATTCGATGAGGCGATGACCGGACACTCCATGGACAACGCTTCCAGCACCGGTAAACCGAATCCTTCGTACCGAGACGGAAACACGAAACATTTCGCGGCGCGGTACAGAGAGGGGAGGTCCGTCTCCGGAACATACCCAAGGAGACGTACGCTGTCGCCAAGTCTGAGTTCGGCAATCAGACCAACGACATCCGTAGCGAGCTTATTCGTCGTTTCGTATATTTTTCCTGAAATCACGAGCGGGGGCAGGGAGATGAGACGCTTCTTCTGTTCGGCGCGAAGAAGCGCGTAAGCCCGAAGAACTCCTTCGGTATTCTTCCGGATTTCCAATCCCCCGCCATGATAGACGTATCCGCGTTTCAATCCGTACCTCGCAAGCACCACGGCGATTTCTCCATCCGAAGGCAATCGCTCGAATATCGGAGCAACGCCCGGATAGACCACGCGTATCCGATCGGGGTCCAGCCCTATGTGACCAAACAAATCCTTCCTCGTCGAATCCGAGACGGCGATGACCGTATCCGCGAACCGGATACCGCGCTCTATCATCCGCCAATGAAATCGCTGGGAATACTTGGCCAGATACGAAGGAAAAAGCCGCGGGATGATATCGTGAACGACCATCACGTGTCGTACGGACGAAGACCGATCGAAGACCGTCGCTGTCTGGAAGAGGTTCAGGAATACGTCGCAGCCGTCCCGCTCCGCCTCGTACGCGACTTGTTTTTCCCACAACCATTCCCGGAAAATATCGTCCCGGCTCCACCAATGCGGCAGAAAGACTCTTGTCCTGAAATCCGGATTGAAGACTCGTTCGCATGGCTCCTGCAGATACAGGATGACTTCGGGACGCTGATCATCAGGATATGTGGCAAGCACGACCGAAAGCTGCTCCAGAAAATGCAAAGTCACCTGGCCGATACCTGTGGCCGGTTTCCGCAAGAATGATGCATTGATACCGATTCTCATACCCGTATTGTACCAGGGAAGCAGAGAACACCGAAATGATCAGAGAGTCTCACGATGGACACTCGGACTTCGGAAAGCCTCAAAGGGTCACGTCGATATCCTGCGTACGGCCAGCCCGTTCGATGGAAAGCGTCAGGGTATCACCAGGCGCGTATCGGGAGAGGAGGACGGACAAAGGAGTGGCCAGCGTCACTGCCTCGGCATCAACGGAAACCACGATATCATTCACCTGCAGACCCGACCGCTCGGCCGCTTTGCCAGAAATCAGCGCAAGACCGGTACGTCCGGATGAGGAATAGATCAGGGCACCTTCCGTTCTCTTCAGTCCATACTGTAAGGCATAGGCCTGCGTAATCGGCATATAGTAAGCTCCGAACACCGGGCGCGTCAGGTTCGACTCGGACAGGACGAAATCGAGCGACCGGCGAATCGCCTTCGCCGGAAGAACGAACGGTCTCTCGACGTTATCAATGGAGAGACTCCCCACCATACCGAGCATCTCTCCGTTGTACTGAATGACCGGTCCGCCTATGAAATCGGCATCCTGACCGAAGTTGGTGCGGAACACTCCCTCCCATTTCTCGGTCGACGAAACCGTTTTTCCGGAAAGATTGAAAGGAGTATCTATCGTATCAAGCGTTCCCGTCATGAACCGTCTCTGATACGGCTGATAAGCGAATGCGAACGCGATCAACTTCTTTCCCACCAGAGCATCATCGGAATTCGCCAAGGAAATCGACGGGACATCGACGACATCGATACGATAAAAGACCAGATTCGTCAGCGGATCCGATCCGATTAGGCGCGCTTCATGACTCGATCCATCGAAGAGAAGCGCCGTCATGACTTCCGAATCCGCACCCGAATCCGAAACTCCCGGTTCCCGATACGTCGCGATGATACCGTCGTTGGTCAGAAGGACCGCGGTGGCAGGACTCCTGCGTGTCTGCTGGCTGTTCCGGGCAGGGACGGAAACCGGTGCCGGTTGGGCGATCAGTGTCACGACAGCCGTAGACGGTTGGGAAACGATGGAACCGAGCGAGTCATCCTCCTGAACGATGATTTGTTCCGTCTTGTTAATCACCGTGACATTGTCCGACGCCCGTTTCAGAAACCCGACCCGATCCAATCCGCGCTGCACCGAAAGCCACGGAAGAAAAGAACGATCGAAGAAAACGCCCCCGATACCGCCGAGGACAAAAACAACTACCAACACCCCCGTCCATTTCGCCACATTTCGGAAATTCATATGTTTTCTTTAATCGCGCATATACATACCCCAAACGGCCGGAGGGTTTCAAGCGATTATCCTAACATATTCGCCTGATTCCATCAACTGTTACGCCAAAATGCGCCACGGCGTGCTCAAGAGGATAAGGAAAGCGAAAGCAAGCAAAAACAGGATACGGATGATGACCCGTTTCAGGGAAAGCTCCCCATAGAAAGCCGCGAAAGCGACATCCCAAAGCATGGCATACAGGATGAGCGCGAGCGCCCCGGTAGTCAGGTATCCGAATGGCCAGAACCCGAATGCCCAGGCACATTCCCCTATGATCAACCCGATTACGAGACTATAGAAGAGGGACCGCCAACGATTCCGCCGCTCCCGATTGACAAGCGCCTGATAGCTCACCGCCGCCGTCCCGAAAAAAAAGAGGGTCATGAGTCCCCACAACGGAAAATTGAAATTCACGTAGAATCCATAGACCCCGGAATAAAAGAAAAACATCGCCGCCATGATGGCTGTGGAAAGCAATGACTGAGCCGTCTGGTCTGTCGGAGCAGAACGCAGTCGATACAAAGCCAGAAGTCCAAGATAATACATTCCCCCGGCAATAACGGCAAAGAGCTCCCTTTCAAGAGGTGAGTCAATGAGCGACAGTAGCACTGGGGCGGTCACGGAAAGCAATATCGGAAGAGCGGCGTCCGCGATACGGTGCGTCACCCGCGAAACGGCGATGACCGAAACCAACACTAACGGTCCGATTACGGAAAGATACCAACTCCACTGCAAAAGGACCTCTCCTCGCGCTACGAACCACAGTCCGAAAGAGAAAATGAGCGACCACAGGAATATCGTGAAATGGAATATCATGGGCGATTGGATCGGAACGGGTATGCTCTTAGCTTAGACCAGACAGGGAGAAAAGCAAGACTATCCGCTCCCCTGACGTTTCCTGGAGGAACGAGAGACGGGTGATCCGATTTGAAAGTCGATTTTCCCCTTGGAAACGACCGCTACCACCTTCTGGCCCGGGAAGAGCCTTCTCTCGAGGAACAGGAGCGCCAGTACGTCGAGAATCTCATTCTGGATGACCCGTTTGAGCGGTCTGGCACCGTACAAGGGATCATACCCTTTTTCAGCCAGGTATTTCCTGACTACATCCGACCATTCGATACGTATTTCCTTATCTGCTAGACGACGGTCCAGCTTGGCAAGCTCGGCGCTCGCTATGCGTTCGAGCACCGATTTGGACAGAGGATGAAACACGACGATCTCATCGATCCGATTGAGAAATTCCGGTCGGAAGGTGCTTTTGAGACTCGTCATAATTTTCTCTCTCATCTCATCCTCCTCCGGATCATCACGAGTGTTCCGATCACCCCGGAATCCGAGTTCCTGCATCCGGGAGATCACCTCCGAACCGACATTGGATGTCATGACGATGACGCAATTCTTGAAATTCACCACTCTTCCTTTCGCATCAGTCAACCGACCATCATCGAGAATCTGAAGGAAGATATTAAAAACGTCCGGATGCGCCTTTTCGATTTCATCGAACAAGACGATGCTGTACGGGCGACGTCGGATAATCTCCGTCAGCTGTCCGCCCTCGTCATACCCGACATAGCCGGGAGGTGAACCGATCAGCTTGGCGGTCGCGTGTGATTCCATGTATTCGCTCATATCGACGCGTACGAGCGCCCGCTGATCATCGAAGAGGAATGTCGCCAGAGCCTTGGCCAGCTCCGTCTTGCCTACACCGGTCATCCCGAGAAACATGAATGAACCGATCGGACGACCTTCTTCGGAAAGCCCCGTTCGGGAACGCCGGATAGCGCTCGCTACCGTATGGATCGCCTCATCCTGCCCGATGACCCAGCTCTTCAGGGCATCTTCCATGTGCGACAACTTCTCTTCTTCGCCCTCGAGCATCTTTCTGATCGGCACGCCCGTCCAGCGGGAAACCACGGCCGCAATCTCTTCCTCTGTGATCTCTTCGCGAAGGATCGATCCGGT
This sequence comes from Patescibacteria group bacterium, assembly GCA_030916545.1. Classification (GTDB taxonomy): domain Bacteria; phylum Patescibacteriota; class Minisyncoccia; order Moranbacterales; family UBA1568; genus JAGOSP01. The sequence goes on from JAUPWI010000061.1 coordinate 27,337, forward strand.
CTTCTGCAGTCCGGAAAGTTTCTTTTCTTCGGTCTTCATTTTTTTCTCCGTCTCCGGGATACGCCCATATCGGATTTCCGCGACCCGATCCAGCTCGCCGCGCCGCTCGGCGCTGTCCTCTTCGGAACGATAGCGATCAATCTCTTCTTTCCGAGCACGAATCGCCGAAATGAGTTCTCGCTCCGCCTTCCACTGAAGGGAAAATTTCTGGCTCCGCTCACGCAACTCCGACAACTCACGATTGATATCCGCAATCTTCTTTTTCACCGACCCGGTCTGATCTTTTTCGAGCGCCCGTTTCTCGATTTCCAGGCGACGGATATTCCTTTCCAACTGATCGAGATCCTCCGGCATCGAATCGATTTCCATACGTCGAAGAGACGCAGCTTCATCAATCAGATCGATAGCCTTATCCGGCAGGAAGCGGTCGCTGATATATCTCCGCGAAAGCCGAACGGCCGCAATCAGGGCATCGTCATCTATCTTCACTCCGTGATGCAGCTCGTACTTCTCCTTGATACCGCGCAGAATCGCGATCGCATCTTCTTCGGACGGCTCGCTCACCATCACCGGTTGGAAGCGCCTTTCAAAGGCTGCATCTTTCTCAATATATTTCTGATATTCCTTAAGCGTCGTCGCGCCGATCGTGCGGAGCTTGCCGCGAGCCAACGCCGGCTTCAGCATGTTCGAAGCATCGAGCGCACCATCGGTTGCGCCTGCCCCAACAAGGGTATGAAGCTCATCGATAAACAAGATGAAGTGATCAGCTGATCGCTCAACTTCCTTTAAAATCGCTTTGAGGCGCTCTTCAAATTCACCACGAAACTTCGCTCCCGCAAGCAAAGCCCCGAGATCAAGCGAAATAATCTCCTTCCCCTTCAGGCTCTCCGGCACGTCTCCGGAGACGATACGCTGCGCCAATCCCTCGGCGATCGCTGTCTTTCCCGTGCCTGCCTCTCCGATCAGTACCGGATTGTTCTTCGTCCGACGCGATAAGACCTGCATGACTCTCCGGATTTCCTCATCCCGGCCGATGACCGGATCCAGTTTTTCCTCGGACGCTTGCTTCGTCAGATTCACGGCGTACTTCTCCAACGCCTGATATGTCTGCTCCGGCTCCTGGCTCTCGACCCGCTGATTCCCGCGAACTTCCTTCAACATGGCGAGTACCACGTCATAGACGATCTTCATCTGCTCAAGCGAAGCTTTCACCCGACTCGGAACCATGAGGATAGCCAGGAAAAGATGCTCCGTCGAAACGAATGCGTCACCGATTTTCCGCATTTCCTTTTCCGCCTCACTGAACATCTGGGAAAAATTCGGCGCCAGATACAACTGCCCCAGCGCTCCGGATTCGGCCCGAGGAAACGTATCAATTTCACCGAGAATGTTTCCGCGCACCATATCGATATCGATACCGAGCTTCCCGATGACGACCGGCACGATGGAATCCTCCTGCATCAGAAGCGCGTACATCAAATGCGCGATTTCCATCTGCGGATTATTGCGTGATAAAGCGATTTCTTGGGCATGACGGAGCGCCTCCTGACTCTTCGTCGTAAATCTGTTGATATTCATAGGCCATACGGTTAATGACGCTTCCAGTATACTCCGAAAACCGCATATTAGCAATCAATGGCCGAGAGTGCTAATCGACAGTCTGGCGACTCCCACATCCACGAAGAGGAAAACCGCCGCAGATTCGCTTCGTTCGCGTCACGACAAGAATGCTGGCACTTTGATCTGAAAATTCCTCTTTCACATCCGGACATACTCGCATAGGAGCATCCCTGATTCAGGATACCCATTGCTGCAAGAAGAAAAACGGACACAGGGACGTGCCGCTCTCTTACCGCCAGAGTGCGCCCCCCCCTACATGAACCAGCTGAGCAACCACCCCAACACGCCCTTATGCCGCTCTTGTTCCTGGATGAAGACGGCCCGTCGCGCGTTTTTTTCCTCTTCCTCCTGTATGAAATTCGTGATTTCCCCGTCATCCCGTCCGGCACGCGCCTGTGAGACAAGGACTTTTAGACTCTCGATCTTTTCTTCCGATTTCCTGTTTTCCTCTCTGAGTCTCTCGAGATCTTCCTGATTCACGCCGAAGAAGAAAAGTCCTATCGGGCTGGATTGCGCTATCCGTTGCTCGAGCGTCTCCCGTTCGATTCTCACGGCTTCATCCTCCCTCGCCATCGATTCTATCTGCTCCCAGATGATTCTTTCTTCTTCCAGGTCCTGATCCGACAGGGCGGTCGCATCGATGACTTCCGTATCTTCTCCATCTTCCGTGATCGCGTTATCCACCTCCTCGTCGGCATCCACCGCCCTGATCAATCTGCAGAAACGGTTGATCTCCTCCTTCTCGTTGTCCTCGATACGATTGCCCCGCAATTCTATGGATCTCGCCCAATAATTCGGCCCCGGCTTGCCGCCGCTCGGAATATTGCAATCGATACCGTATTTCCCGTTCTTTGAAATGATATTGTCCAGTATCTGAATCTGGCCGTCCTTTGTCGCCGTAGCATAAAACTGGGTGGCGATACCGCTGGCCTTATTCTTGGTAAACTTGTTCTTGCTGATCACCATGTCGGACGATCCAATGATGATCTCCATCCCTCCCTCACCATTCTCATATACGGCATTGTTTTTGATGAAGCCGTTCACGTTGTTCCTCACGTCAATCCCCTCTTCCGCATTCCCATACATGCGGCTATCGGATACTTCCAGACGATGTCCCTTCTGAACATACAGACCCTTCCCCTTACTACTGTGGATAGCCGAATCCTTGACGACGATTTTGCTGCTACCGGGCATGACGCTGAGACCGATTTTCCCGAAGCCCCGGATTTCGGAATCTTCCAGCGAGAAATCCGCTCCTCCCTCGACCGTAATGGCGACAGGTGCTGATGTTTTGAGGGTCAGGTTCTCCAGCTCCGTCCCACCTTTGACGAGAATGGCCCCAGTAATGATAGTCCGCCCCCTTCCCGCTCCATGCAGGCGCAGAGAATCACCAAGGGTCAATGATTCGTCATAGGTTCCCTGAGCGATACCGACGCTCCGTTTCCCCGTGCTCTCGGCGAGAGCCTCACCGATCGTTCGATAGGGAGAGCCCTCGCTGCCGTCACCGTCTTCCTCAGCACTCCTATCCACATAGACATCATAATCGCCGGCACAAGCAGCTGCGGTAGGAAACAAAAAAACCACTCCCACAAAGGCAAGTATCCTAAACCACCAACACTGATAATCCGTGTGATTCATTTTTTCCAGTATAAGACATATTCCCCGCGAATGGTACCGAACGAGGGCTCCCTCAAAGAGGTCGGCCTCGTATTCATACATCCTTCCTTATACCAGGCCAACTGACTCTCGGCAAGCCGCGAAATACAACCTCAATACAGGACTCAGCTACAAGAGCGCCGTGTTCATCAGGCCTCCTCTCCTCTGTAATACCCCCTCTGCTCCTCGGGCAAAAGCCTTGCCAGCTGTCTCATCGCCCAATCCGTACCGGATCGTCCCGTCGGAACATCCCGGAATTGAAACGGGTCACCGATATCCACGATTCTCTTATCCGCTTCCCGGTACACCGCGATAGGTACAACGCGCAAACCCTCTCCCGTGTATTTCTCAAACTGTTTACCGATAACCTCGATCCCACGGTACCCCCGATATAACTCCTCTTTCCGATGAGAGCCCGACTCTCCATCGTAGAGCCAATGCCCCTCCGGATACACGACCACGACATCTCCTCGCGCCAACAAGGCGGCCGCGGACCGAACGAACCGCACCATCTCTCTCGCTCCCTTCCCTGGTTCCTTCTCTATTATCTGTTGATATGCTTGCTGCGTATTTCCCTCTACGATTCTGTTCAGGAGTTTCTCTCTTTCTTGGTCCGATAAATATGATAAGGTACCAGGCACTTCAATCGCACGCAGATACCGAAAGAGCCGACGCTTGAGCGGATTCTGCCAGTGAACTTCACTACTCACGGCAAAGTGAGCGTCGTACCTAGCAAGAGAAGAAAAGAGGGTCGCAGAAAACGCATCCGATGCGAAGTGATTGGAAATAACCAGGAACGGACCTGTTTCCGGCAATTTTTCCGTGTTTCTCCTTTCTACTCTGCCACGAAATAGAAATTCGAGGACTTTCGCAGGGATAACTGCCCCCATTCTCCGTTCTCTCAGATAGTCAGGAATATACCCGGCACGAGACATGTTGTCTTCTCGCCTTTCTGCCCCATGTCCCTCTTGATATTCAGGTAGTATTTGTAATTTTTCTTTTATTCTGTCGATTCTTTCTCGATTCCGAAAATCGTCTTCTGGTGAAGATTCAATAGGTGATATCTCTTCAAAATTACCCGCTTCCGGTTCCCGAAAAGGTGCCTCCCTCTTGGGAGATTCTGGCGATTCGAACATATTCGGCCGTTCTCTATCCATGAGTCCGGTATATCAGATTTGAGCCCCCATTTCAAATATCATTTTCCAGTATCATGCGCTCATAGTCTTCATATCATACAAAATACCGACACCATGGCTCGGAAGCGGGGATGGTCTTGAATATTCCTTCTCTTGACCTTTTACGTCCGC
>JAUPWI010000062.1 GCA_030916545.1 Patescibacteria group bacterium
ACCGATGTCGGACGATGATATTTCCTATCAAGCAAGGCTTGCCCTCACTCTTCAAAAGAGATGGGGTCTTCTGTGTATCCTGAAACCGATGGATGATTGGTACGATGCTTTCGAGGTCGTCTGTCTCGATCGCTACCTGACGATCACCGTCTGTTTCGACTACTGGGACAACCCTTATTGGCTGCTCGAATCGTCAGATATGGCAGTAACCGCAAGAATCGACTCGTTGCGCGCGAGCGGCGTATTTCCAGGCTGGTTTCTCGAATGGCACGGTATCGATCAGGTCAATTCGCGCACGACTGGCGCACCATATGCTTATTGCCTGGATTTTTCCGCTTTGGCATACCTGATGGCCTATCTTTTGGGGGAGAGCCGACTTGGCATCAGTCACAAAGCACCGCCTGCCTATCTTCTCAAAAAAACCAGACTGCTGCTGTCGGGAAAAGAGTTTCGACGTGTTCCTTTTGGAAATGCGCGGCAATCAGGGGTACCTTTCCGTTTTCGTCTGGCACGCGTTTTGGGGTTTTGGGGCAAGAGCCTGAAAGCGTATGTTCAAATCAGGTGAGGGGTATGGCGGAGATCGACGTTCTTTTCGTGCAGGAGAAACCGAGCCGTCAGTACCAGGAGGAGTACTGACGGTTTTTTTTGTGTTTTTACGAGAATGAGATAGGCAATTTGTGCTTTATTTAGGCCTTATATTGTAAAAAAGTATTGACATTATTTCTATAATATGCTAATATGTGAAGTTATCAGATATGATAACCCAGCTCTCGGATGAGACTCTGGTTAAGCCTCTAACGGCAATCTATGCGTATTTGGGTCATGGGAACTATCCTGAGTATCCTGTTGATAACTCCGATACTCCCCGTACATGCCCAAACAAATACTCAAAATGAAAATCAAGAAGAAGTATCTTTCGAAAAATACCACTTCTCAGACGACCCTTTCCTGCTTGAATGGAGTTTCGGGATGATCGCGGAGAGGGACCGGTCGATGAGCGAGGAAGATGTCGTTCTTGCCCGCTGGAAACAAAAACAGGCTGAGAAATGGGCGAATTTACCCACGGAGAAATTCATGGTCAATGCCTCGGCGTACACTGCCGCCGCGGATGAATGCGGAAAAAGCAACGGTATTACCTCTTCCGGCCTTCGGGTAGAAGAGAATCGGACGCTCGCGTGCCCACCCTCGTTCCCTTTCGGGACGAAAATCTATATCGATGGGGTTGGTGAACGTCGTTGCGAGGACCGTGGGGGTGCGATCAAGGGCAACCATGTGGATATCTACATGCAGACAAAAAGCGAGGCATTCGCATTTGGACGGAAAACGCTTGAAGCCTATGTTGTCGAATAGGAGCGTCACGGAAAAAAGCAGGAAAAAATCCTTCCGCACAGGAGGATTTTTTCCTTTCATTGACGCCAGTCTCCCCTTTCGATACACTAGACAGGAGAGTGAATGGTCCGATGGCCGAGTGGTTAGGCACAGGTCTGCAAAACCTTTTACGGCGGTTCAATTCCGCCTCGGACCTCAAGATTGAGATTGAATGTACGTGATAGGTGGGGAAAATATCTGTATAACCTCACAAGATTCCCAGTAGAGCTCGGGCCAGTGGTGGAATTGGTATACACGCGACACTTAAAATGTTGTGCTGAACAAGCATGTGGGTTCGAGTCCCACCTGGCCCACACCATCTATTTCTCAGGGACCGCTTTTTTGTTGAGGGTTTTTAGAATGCGAGGGATTTTGAGAAAATCCTCTTTGAGGGTTGTTCTCAGACCACCGTTATAGAGGGCAGCCGCCGGATGATAGAGCGGAACGATTGATCGGGTCCCGAGATCGGGGAATGCTTGCGTGAAAAGTCGTCCATGTACTTCCGAAATACGCGCATCGGGGAGAAAGTACGTGAGAGCATGGCGTCCAAGCGGAATGATGAGTCGAGGGTTGATGAGCCTGATTTCGTCCGTGAGCCAATCTTGGCAAGCGGCTTTCTCCTCTGGGAGAGGATCGCGGTTATCGGGCGGACGATACTTCACGATATTGGTGATATAGATATCCGCTCGAGCGAGTCCGATGGAGGCGAGCATCTCGCCGAGAAATTTTCCGGCTGAACCGACAAAAGGGATACCTTGTTGATCTTCTTTTTTTCCGGGAGCTTCCCCGATGAACACGATATCGGCATCGGCGTTTCCGCATCCCCAAACGGCACGTGTCGCCGTCTTGCGCAGGGCGCAGGTGCAGATACGTGCGTGTCGAGTGTGTATTTCTATTAGAACTTTTTCCTTTTCCATAGCCTTTTTTGGAAAATAGGTGTCGTATCCACCCGTCTGGGCGTCCTCACTATCTCGCGTGCTCTATCCGAAGAAAAGGAGAGACAAGACTACGACTGCGGGACGACCTGCCAGCCAGAGGCAGTTTCGATAATCTTCCCTGGGACCTCAAAGCCGCTGGCGAGCTTGTGTCCACCTCCACCCAGGGTCTTGGCGATGGCTGAAACATCGATAGCATGGTGTTCCAGCGACCTGAGACTCCCCCGCACGATACCGCCATCCCGTTCGGAGAGCACGAGTACGTATTTGGCTTCAGGCACGGCGCTCAGAATTGTTGTCACTTGGTAGATATCGTCAATCATGGCTTCGCATTCGTCGACATCCTGTTGGGTGATGATGGTACTCAGAAGTCCGCTTTGCGGGTTGAGTCGTGCTCGTTCGAAGGCTTTCCCCCAAAGCTTGAGTGCAGCCACTTTCTTTTTTGAGAAGATGAGCTCGGCTATCCGATTGGCGGGCGCACCGTATTGCATGAGTTCCGAAGCGATACGCATGACCTGCGCCGTGACATTGGCGTGCTGGAAGGCACCGGTGTCGAACATGAGTCCGAGCAGAAGCGCGGTCGCCATGGGTTTCGTGGGAATCACTCCGACGGACTGAAGGAAGAGATGGACAAGCTCGCAACTCGAGGAATATTCAGGATCGATGATGACGACATCTCCCGAAAGGATGATATCTGGGTGATGATCGATGAGAACCGTGACGGTTTCTGGCGTAAGACGGGTGGCTATCTTATCGAACCCCCGATCAACGCTATCACAGGCGATCACGGCGTCATAGGCAGAGAGATCGAGCGAGTCGGGATGAAGAAACTCGGTATCGAAAAGCGGTCGAAGATGGCCTGGGAAAGGATCGAAGCAGCCGATATCGACCTTCTTGCCCTCCGTTTCAAGATGATACTTGAGAGCGAGGTTCGCGCCTACCGTATCGGGATCCGGATGAGAATGAGCGAAAAGAAGCACTCGGGAAGCATTTTCGGTTATATAGCGAAGCGTTTTCCATTCTTTGGAGAAGTCGCGCATAGTGGTGGAGGCTCGCCTTACTTCTTATTGATCAGTCGGAGCATTATGAGGAGGACTTACCAGAGGGGGGGGCGAGCAAGGCGCGTTATTCATCCTTGACCTCCTGTTTGATTTCCAACAGCAGTTTTTCGATGATATCTGCGGACTGTTCGGTATGATCGGATTCTATCAGGATTCTCGGACGAATCTTCATGGAAAGTTTCGAATTGAGTGCTTTTTGCAAGCGACTCTGTTCATGACGGAGCGTGGCTAGTGCATATCCTTCTTCCTGTTCCGGGAACACCGAAACGGATACACGAGTGTACCGGAGATCCGGAGTGGTGTCAACCTTGGCGATCGTGATGAGCACCCCCTGTTTTAAGGATACTTCTTGTTCCAGCAGCGCGCTGAAAATTTCCCGGACCAGGCTATTCATTTTTTCGACGCGGTGTGCCATGGGGTGATATTGATAGTTTGTCGGTCTGTCTTTCTGGTGCCCTCGAGAGGAATCGAACCTCTATTTCATCCTTAGGACGGATTTGTTCTATCCATTGAACTACGGGGGCGAAAAAATTCACGATTTAAGGTTTGTTTCCCGGTTTGCTGAGACAGATACGCCGCCGCATTTTCAGTCAGAGCGGAAACATCCATACCCGCCGCAATAATCGACCTGGACACGAACCTCAACAAAAAGGCTTATTTTCAGCCCGAGGAGGAGTGTATTGTGGTGTGGACCATACCGGATTCGGACCGGTCACCTCTCCCATGCCATGGGAGCGCTCTACCAAATGAGCTAATGGCCCAAAAGCGCGTGACAATTACCCATATAATATGGCAAATCTTTCCCAAAGAGTCAATCTTTTACTGAGGATGTCACTTTTTCGGCCATGAAAAGGAGATTTGGGAGCGTATGAAACAAAAAAAACGATGCCCATACTGTGTCTTGGAGGAAGACTCTGGTTTATAAAATTATACAATGTTTTTAATAAAAAGCAAGTATTCTTTCCAGAAGAGGATTTTTTGTTCCACGTGGAACATCAACGTTTATCCCCGTTTCGGTATTTGTAAATGTTCCATGTGGAATGAATTATGAAAAAAGCGGGATATGCAGCGCCTCTGTCTGCCATTGGTTTCACGTGGAACA
>JAUPWI010000063.1 GCA_030916545.1 Patescibacteria group bacterium
ACCATTTCCTCGAACAGTTTCGTCAATTCCCGCCCGATGATGACTCTTTTTCCGGAGGCGAACGATGCGAGTAATTCGAGATTTTTCAGTACCCGATGGGGTGATTCATAGTACATGACCGGCATTTCAGTTGCCGCTACTTTTCTGAAGAATGTCTCACGACCTTTCTTGTGTGGTGGAAAACCAAGAAACGCAAACTCTCGCATATCGATTCCCGCTACCGACACGAGCGTGGCCAAAGCTGATACTCCCGGGATAGGAACGACCGCAATATCGGACTCAAGTGCCAGCGAAACAAGTTTATTCCCCGGGTCAGATAATCCTGGTGTTCCAGCATCCGACACAAAGGCCAATGACTCACCCTGCTCAAGACGTTCAATAAGCTGCTTGAGTTTGCTATCGTCCGTGTGTTCGTGACAGGAAACCAACGGCCGCTTGATCTCGTAGTGCGCAAGCAGCCGACTCGTCACCCGCGTGTCTTCGCACAAAATCGCGTCGACGGCCTTCAGGGTTTCAAGAGCACGTAAAGTCATATCGCCCAGGTTACCAATAGGCGTCGCGACTATAAATAAGGTTCCTAATTTCTGCATACTCCTCACGTATATTACAAGTTGACATTTTTCTGATTCCTATTCGGTATCTCCACAAAACAATCCTCTTAGTATCTATCTCAATTCTCTCGTTTTCACCGACAAGCGCTTGTTTCTTGCTTATTCACGCGGTGAGATTTGAGATAGATACTTAATCTCTCACCCCCCCTCTTTGCAAGTGTTTTTCCACGAATTATCGTCCCTCGATTTTTGAGAATGAAGGGATATCTTTTTTCTGGTGCCCCGTGTGTCCGAACACACAGCGAAGAAAAAAGATATCCCTTCATTCTCTTTCCGGCCAAAAAAAACTTTAACCCTGCCTCTTCTCAAAAATATCCTCCACAAAAACCGAGAGGACCATCGTCATGGGTACGGCCAGGATGACGCCAAGCGGACCGCCGAGCTCGATGCCGACCAAGATGGCGATGATCAGTACGACCGGATTTAAGTTCGCCGATCGTTTCATCACCTGCGGAGCAATAATATGTGCTTCCACCTGATGCGCGATGAGATAGAAGATGAGCGCAGCCAATCCAAGTCCAGGAGAATACAAAAGTCCGATAATAATCGCCGGAATAGCCGCCAAGACCGGCCCGATATACGGAATGATCTCCATGAGTCCCCCAAAAAATGCGATTGCGAGCGCATATGGGACACCGATAATGAGAAGTCCGATATAATAAATAACGAAAGCGATAAACATGAGTACAACTTGCCCGAAAAGCCACTGACTCACCTTTCCCTGCATGCGCGAAGCGAGCGAGAGTGCGTGCGTATGATATTCGTCCGGGGTCAGCATGAGGAAAAATTTCTCGATGCCCTTCTCCTCAAGCGAGAGATAAAGGGCGAGAAAGAAGAAACCGATAGCATGGATGAATCCCTGGAAAAGATTCAGCGTCGTGAAAAAGAATCCGCCGAACCATTCCGCGACCGAACCCTCGAAAGTGGCGGACAGCGCCTGTCGATCGACGGAAAACCCGAGGTTATGCGCATACGCGTCGAATCCGGACAGGAACACGCCCAACTGTTCGGCATACCGCGGCCAATTCACGAGAAACTCCTTGATTTCGATGAAAAGAACCGGGATACAGACACCGATGAGCGCCACTCCGCCGAAAAGGAGTACCGTGTACGAGAGAATCACCGCCGCCGTCCGTGAGAGTCCCCATTCCCGCAGCTTATTGACAGCCGGAGTGAGAGCCGCCGCCGTCAACACGGCGAACAGTACCACCATCACCACATCCCGCAAAAGAAACAACAGGTATATTCCGCCCGCCAACAAAGCGGCTCGTAAGAGCAGTCTCGTTCCGACATCGACTTTCTCATTGGACGTCATATCTTCCTTTTAAGCCGGGTCGATACGCAGCATTTTCCCGAGTTTCGCCTTTCCGGCGTGAGGACCGATGATCGCCAGATTGAGCTTCTTGTCAACGAAAATATGCTTCGCGACACGAAGGATATCCTCCGGAGTCACCGCTTCGATCAGGGCCATCTTCTCAGCCGGGAGCACGATTTCCCCACGCGCGATTTCCTGTCCGACCAGATACTCGATGACATCATCCGATCCCTCAAAGCTCATCGCCATTTTCCCTTTGATGTATTCCTTTGCCTTCGTCAATTCTTGAACAGTCACCAAATGCGTCGCGATTTTCCGGTACTCATCGAGAATAACCTGAATCGTCTTTTCAAGGTTTCCATGTTCAACTCCACACTGTGTCGCAAGATAACCCGCATCACGATACGCTTCAGCACTCGTATGCACATTGTAAGCCAGACCACGTCGTTCTCTCACCTCAATAAAAAGACGACTCGACATACCGCTCCCAAGAATGGTTGCCAAAACCGCCAACGCATATCGATCCGGATGGAACATATCAAATGCACGCACTCCGAGAAGCATATGCGTCTGATCGGTCTTCTTTTTCTGAATAAAGAGAGCGGGGGTCGATTGTTTGTCAGAAACTTTCTTACACGCTGGTTTCGCACCATGCCCAATATGAGCGAAACGTGATTCGATATCCTTTTGCATCTGCTTCATATCGAATTTTCCCGCTACTCCAACGACGACATTTTCCGCGACATATCCGCGCTTCATATAACGCACAAAATCCGCTCGCTTGAAAGCACGGATATTCTCCCGCGTCCCGATGATCTCCCAGCCGAGCGGATGATCGCCGTACAGATGCGACTCAAAAAGGTCGTTGATGTGCCGCATCGGCATATCCTCGTACATGCTGAGTTCCTGGACGATGGTCCCGCTCTCACGAGTAATCTCCTCCTGCTCCAGTTTGGCATTCATGAAAATATCGCTCACCACATCAAGAGCAACAGTGGCATGCGGCGCCGCCACCTTGGCGTAATACCCAGTACATTCCTTTCCCGTGAAAGCATTATACTCGGCTCCGATGCCATCGAGTTCCGCCGAGATATCGTGTGCCGTCGGCCGCTTGGCAGTCCCCTTGAACATCATGTGCTCAAGGAAGTGCGCGATACCATTTTCCTTTTTTGATTCATAGCGCGATCCGACTCCGGTCATCACGAGCACCGTCACCGTCTCCGCTTCCGCCATCGGAGCGAGCACGATGCGCAACCCACTCTTCAAAATGATTTTTTCGTATTTCATAGCCGTTCTTATCATTCGATTATCAAAAGTGAAGTATACCCGATGAGTGGATTCAAGCCAAATCATCGTAAAGCCCAGCATGATCGGCGAAAGGGATGAGAGCGAGTATCATCGTCGAAGCGTACTCGGATGTACGCGTGATCAAATCGCCCGTCAAAATTCCGAGAGCACCGTTCGTATGCTTCGAATTTGCCACTCCGAAAACCCGATCATTCGCATGCCCAAGTTCGACACCGGAATCGATGAGCCGTGCGATCGCCTGCGGCAACTCACAGGTACCGGTCCGAGCTTCGCCCCTTTTTCCGGATTGAGCCTCGATGACAATCAAGGCGAAAGCGAC
>JAUPWI010000064.1 GCA_030916545.1 Patescibacteria group bacterium
CGATCTGTACTCATCCCAGAGCGGCAACGGCCAGACATAGTCCCCGCTTGTTTCTCCCAGTTCACGCAAACGCTGCTCAAGATTCCTGTCTTGCGTAAAAAGGGCTGAAGCGCGTTCACCGAGAGCCACGACGGCCGCTCCTGTCAGGGTCGCGACATCGACCACGAGCGCGGGACTGTAGCGCTTGGCGTATGTCAGCGCGTCGGCCAGAATGATACGCCCTTCCGCATCCGTATTGTCGACCTGTATCGTCTTTCCCGACATCGAACGGAGAATGTCGCCCGGACGATAGCTCGTACCCGAAGGCATGTTCTCAACTGCCGGCACCAGGACGACGATATTCTTCTTGACCTTCAGCCGCGCTGCCGCTGCCAATGCGTGGATGACCGCCGCCCCGCCCGACATGTCCATGTTCATCCCGAGCATCGAGTCACCCGGCTTCAGATTGATGCCTCCCGTGTCGAATGTCACTCCCTTGCCCACGAGCACGGTCGGTGCCTCGCCTTTCTTGCCGCCGAAGTATTCCATCACGATGAATTTCGCGGGAAAAGCCGACCCTTTCCCGACACCGAGCACACCGCCCATCTTGAGCTTCTGCATTTCCGGCACTCCGAGGATTCTCACTTTGATCGGCAGCTTGGCTGCGACCCTCCTGGCTTCATTCGCCAGGACGGACGGAGTCATATCGCCTCCAGGGAGATTCGCGAGACGCCGGCAGGCATTCGTTTCGGTACCGATGATGATTCCCCGTTCCAATCCACGACGGAAATCCCGATCGGCTCCCTCGATTACGATTTCATCGATCACCGGAAAACCGTCCTTGGGTTTGGCGAGATGTTCGGTGAAGGCATGGTGCGCCATCAGCATATTGACCGCGCAGAGCTCCCCGAGATCCTCATTCCCTATCGGAAGCGACTTGAAATGCAAACTCTCCACGGACAGCACCAGCCGCTTCATCCGCTTCGCCTTGGCCGAGACCACGATTCTCCGTACCAGAAGAATAAACCCCCGGCGGGTCATCTTTTTCGGATCCTCGACGCACATTTTCATTTCCCGTCGTCCATCAGCCAGACGGACCACTTCGTCGAGCGTACCCGTCTCGATTCGCACCCGTACTGTCTCCTTCACCATCTTCGCCGATTTCTCTCCCGCAGTTATCTTCATACTCTTGCTTTCAGATCAGTTATAACCAGACCCCCCTCCTCATTTCTCCTCCTTCCCTGTCGTCAATCGCATGACCTCGGCAAGCACTTCCTCCGCATGTTCCTCAGGCTTCACATTCTCATAAATCATCGCAATTTTCCCTTCTGGATCGATGAGAAAGGTCGTGCGCAAGATACCCATGTATTCGCGACCCATGAATTTCTTCTTCGCCCACACGCCATATTGCTCCACAACAACTTTACTCTCATCGGCCAAGAGCAGGAACGGGAGTTCGTACTTCTCGACGAATTTCGCATGCTTCTTCACTGAGTCCGCCGAAACGCCCAACACGATAATGCCCGCCCGCTTGAAACGCGCGAATCCGTCTCGGAAACTACAGGCCTCCTTCGTACACCCGGGCGTGTCGTCTTTCGGATAGAAATAGAGAACTACCCACTGCCCAAGAAAATCCGCGAGCGCACGCGGCTGCCCGCTCTGATCTGGCAGGACGAATCCGGGAGCCGACTGATGAATGGAAGGGATTGTTGACATAAGGAAATACGTATAAAAAAATTATGGTTCATCGGAAACAGCGTACTGTGATTCAAACACATTTCCAAGAAAAAGAAAAAGTGGGGCGTTGATTCTTCACTCGTCCTTTCACAAAGATGTGTTCAAAAACCGACCGACCACAGGAGAGGTCAATCATAGCTCATTCAAAAACGATATATCGTCGGTCCCGCAACTTCTCCGGCAAATACTCCTGCTTGGCCTCCTCTGGATTTTTAAATTCCGGCGTATACTTGTATCCTTGCCCGTATCCGAGATTCTTCATAAGCTTGGTCGGTGCATTGCGCAGATGAATTGGCACTGGCTCATTCGGAAATTTCCGAATATCGTCCTTCACCTGGCCATACGCCTCATACAAGGCATTGGATTTTTTCGACTTGGCGAGATACACCACTGCCTGTGCCAGACCGAGTTCACACTCCGGCATTCCGAGGTGCCGGCAAGCTTCGAGTGCTGCAACAGCCTGCGGAAGCGCGAACGAATTCGCGAGCCCGACATCTTCGGAAGCGAAACGGATCAATCGGCGCGCGACATACAATGGATCTTCTCCCGCTTCAAGCATACGCCCAAGCCAGTACAGTGCACCATCAGCGTCACTTCCACGCAGAGACTTGTGCAATGCCGAGATCACATCATAGTGCCATTCCCCCTGCTTGTCATACAGGAGGTGAGACCGCTGCATGACCGCCTCAGCCGTTTCCATCGTAACCTTTTTCGCCCGAAACACACATGCCTCGAGCGCCGAGAGGGCCTGTCGCGCGTCCCCTCCGGAAGCTCGAGCGAGAAATTCCGCCACACCCTCTTCAACTTGAACCTTCTTCGCAAGAAGAACCACATCTTCTCGTAGCGCCCGTTCCAAAAGCGCTGCTATGGTTTCGGGAGACAAAGACTGCAATACCAGTACCCGGGTACGCGAAAGAAGCGCTGAGTTTACGGAAAAACTCGGATTCTCCGTCGTAGCACCGATAAGCGTGATTACTCCCGACTCGACGAATGGCAAAAGCGCATCTTGCTGCGCCTTATTCCAACGATGAATCTCATCGAGAAAAAGAATGGTCCGTTTTCCATCCACACGATCTCTTTCCGCTTGTGAAAGTACGGCTGTCAGGTCCTTTTTTCCGCTCGAGACCGCCGAGAGATTCACGAATATCGAATCGAGTTCCCGGGCGAGTATCCGAGCAAGCGTCGTCTTGCCACTTCCGGGCGGTCCCCAAAAGATCAGGGAAGGGAGCATACCGTTTCTTACTGCTTCACGCAGAAAACTCCCCTCACCGAAAATCTTCTCCTGTCCAAGATACGCCTCGACCGATTGCGGCCGCATGCGTTCTGCAAGAGGGACGATTGTCTGATCCATTTTCTTCATAGTTTTGCTTTTCCTGCCTGCAAGACTTGCAATATAATCACTTCCGTGTTATTATCTTAACCGAGCTCGAAAAAAGCTTTCTGAGTAACATTAACAATACAGTAGCACAACTTTGGAGGATGCATCGATGTTGTCCCACAAAAAACCTACCTATAACTTCGTTTTCACCATGTTCGTCCGCCTTCCCCTCTGCATACTGGCAATCGCAATCCTGCTAGTCGCGTTTCGAGGGGTAGCAGCCGCGACTCCCCTTATCACCTTTGATTTCGAAGACGGATCAATTCCGGCAGCCGCGACGACCTATGGAAATGTCGACGTTGTAACCGAGGTCGCGAAACACGGCATTCGCCTCCCCTGTTACGGAGGAAACTTCTGCCTACGAATGGCACCCGGGCAAGGACCGCGTAATCGCGATGCCGGCATCGAATTCGCCCTTACGGACGTCCAGACTGGAGACACCATCTCATTCTGGTATACTGTCGTTCCCGAGGCCAACAACGACTTCACGGGATTCTCCCTCACCGGCCCGGGATTTTTCGACTGGGTGACACTGCCACCAATCGATCACTGGGCGAGTTTCTCCTACATCGTTCCCGATCTCAGCGGCGGAGGAGGACCAAGCCTCATGGCGACGGCTTCAACCCGCTGGACGGCCACCGTATGGGTCGAAAACACCGTCGGAGATCCGAACCGAACGTCTCTCTGGATAGATAGCGTGGGTATTACCCGGGCCATTCCGGAACCACGTAGTCTTGTCCTCCTCAGCATCGCGCTCCTCGGTATCGGCATCATCCACCGAAAACGATAATCGCAGCAGCCACCAGCACTACGCTTTCGCCGGCCCTCTCCCTGAGAAGAGGGGTGCCGGCTTTTTTTATCCAGAAAAGATCCATCGCACATCGTGAAACCAAGTCGCTCCTCTCAAATACGCAATGTCATCTTTACCGGACAATGATCGGATCCGGGGATGTCCGTCAGGTATTCCGTGTCGTTCACTCGTGACGAGAATTCCTTGTCCGCAAAAAAATAATCGATACGCCAACCGATATTCCGTTCCCGGGCACGCGTCTTCATGTCCCACCACGAATACCGGACCTGTTCCGGATACGTCTTTCGGAACACATCGACAAATCCAGCCGCGAGCAGATCATCCATCCATGCCCGTTCTTCCGACAGGAATCCGGAGGTCTTCTGGTTTTCCTTCGGTCGCGCCAGATCGATTTCCCGATGCGCCGTATTCACATCGCCGCAGAAGACGACGTGCTTTCCTTGTGCCACCAAATCCGAAATATAGGTCAGGAATTCCGCATAGAACCGCATCTTGTACCGGAGTCGCTCCTCACCTGCTCCCCCATTCGGAAAATAGATATTCAAAAGCACGAAATCCCTGAAATGCAATTCCATCATCCGTCCCTCGCGGGACAACAGGGAATCGACCCCAAAAAATGTCTTCACTTCGAGGGGTTCTTCCCGCGTATACACCGCCGTCCCGCTGTATCCCTTCTTCTCCGTCGCGCAGTGGAAATACGCGAAGTATCCATCCGGTTGCGCCAGGGATTTCGAAAGCTGATCCGGATGCGAGATCTTCGTCTCCTGCAGGCATACGATGGAATACCGGTGATGATGCAACCATTCCAGAAAACCTTTCCGTTGTGCCGCACGGATACCGTTCACATTCCAAGAGATCAATGAAAGCAAAGATGTTTTTTTCATACAAAAGTAAAGATAAGTACTCGAAGCGATTGTTCTTATACTAAATGTTCCAGGCACGTCGCAAAAACTCTTCTTCGTATCGAACCCCCGACACGAAACGACATATTATTTCTTGAGAGCCCATTCATTGCCAGACAAGGTTAACACCAGCTCATCCAGCTCCCGGTGTCGGCGCTTCTTCTCCGGAAACGGAACATCATCTTCCATTTCCTTCATACCTACCGTCCCCGGTCGGGGTGAATACCAGGCGATATACGCCTTCTCGAACTTCACAAGTTGCACAACCTTTTTCGTCTCTTCAAACTCTACTTGTGTCTCTCCAGGAAAACCGACAATGATGTCCGTGGTGAATCTCACATCGGGTACCCGGGTTCGGATACGCTCGATAAGCGCGAGATACTCTTCTTGAGTATACCAGCGATTCATCCGTTTCAATACCGAATCGCTTCCCGCCTGTACCGGCAAGTGGATGAGGCGATCGATATTCGGATACGTCGCGATTACGTCGATCAACTCTTCCGAAAAATCCCATGGGTTTGAGGAAATAAAAAAAACTTTTTTGATCTGAGGAAGCATTGCCACCGCCTCAAGTAAGTACGGGAAAAGGGTCGGGATACGATGACGAGAAAGATGCTTAACCATGACCGGTTTCACCGAGCGACCATCCGGCAAGACGTACTCTTCTTTCTCGCCGATTTTTTGGAGAAGCAGGTCGGCTCCGTATGAATTCACGTTCTGACCGAGCAGCATGACTTCTTCCGCTCCGTTCCGCACCGCTTCTTCCACTTCGTCGAGGATCTCTTTAAATGGTCGGGAACGCTCTTTCCCTCGCGAAAATGGCACGATGCAATAGGAACAGAAATTGTTGCACCCATTCGATATCGGAATCGAAACCGATCGCAGGGAAGTCCTTTTTGGTACATATTCGAACCCGACTTCTTCCAAAGGCAGAAATTCCACATCGGGCAATCGAGCCCGAAGAGATTTCATCATCTTGCCGCCCGGTACCCGGGAAGCCGCTCCGATAAGACAACCAGTCACGACGATTCGTGCTTCTACATTCCCCTTGAGTCCTTTTCGGATATTCCGCACGAGACCGAAGACCTTTTCGGCGGCTCGTTCACGGACGACACAGGTATTCAGAATGATAACCTGGGCTTCCTGCATATTTTCCGCCTGCACCAAACCGCGCGCCTCATAGAAGCTCGCGATCCGTTCCGAGTCAGCCTCATTCTGCTGACACCCGAAAGTCGTGATGAAATAACGATCTGGCATAGGATAAGCAGTGTACCAGGAATACATCGGGGAATCAAACGGGATTCCTATCCTCTTTTCCGAACGGCCAGCTGACCGCAGGCAGCATCGATATCCTCACCCATCGTCCTCCGACGGGTGACATCCACTCCGGCCGACTCGAGACGCTCCTGAAACGCATCGATCTCCCGCTGCGTGCTTTTCCGAAAGATATCTCCCGTGTAGTTGTATGGAATAAGATTGATGCGCACCTTTCCGATCCGCCGGGTGAATCCGATCAGGGCTTCCGCGTGCTGCTCCGAATCGTTCACTCCGGAAAGCATGATGTATTCGAATGTCAGGTGACGGCGCTTCGAATCGAATTTCGCGAAATACTGCTCCGCCCACCGGGCCAGAGTTTCAGGGAAATCATCGTACGAGGTCGGCATAATTTCCTTGCGGGTTTTCGGATCGGCACTGTGGAGAGATACCGCAAGCCGGACCGCCGGCCATTCCGCGTCATCGAGAATACGATCGAGCATCGGGACCAATCCGACCGTCGAGACCGTGATATGTGTCGGACCGATATCGGTGTGAGCCAGGATCGTCCGGAGCGACTGCCTCACCGCCTCATAATTCGCCAGCGGTTCCCCCATCCCCATATAGACGACATTGCTGATACGCGCCGACACCTCCGGATGATCCGCCAGGAAATATATCCAGTGCCTCACCTGATCGACGATCTCGTCGCTCGAAAGGTTCCGCGAAAATCCCATCTTCCCGGTCGCGCAAAAAGTACAGGCCATGGCACAACCGACCTGGGTCGAAACACAGACCGTAAAGGCACCCCGGGCATTCCTCATGAGCACCGTTTCGATCTTCTTGCCATCAGCCAGTGTCAATAAGGCTTTGAAGGTATCTTTCTTCTGACTCCAAAAAACCTGCGCCTCTCTGTACGATACGAATACCCTCTCTTCATGAAGCGGACCCCTCCAAAGAGCCGGGAGTGTCGTGATCTCCCCGAAGGAACGGATGGACGGCGAAAAAAGCGCCCGCTCGATCTGAGACAGCCGCCAGGAAGGAATGACCCCAAACAGTACGCGAAGGGTCTCTTGTCTGGTTGTTGTGTTCGTATGCATCCGGATACTCTAACACAGCATTCTCTCTCGTCAAGCCCGGCACCCCGCTGCTGATCCGACTTAACGGCTCGTGTTCTTCTCTTCGGGGACGATATCAAGCCGGAAAAGATCATGCTTCAAAGATACCCCGGCTTCATGCCGTTTCTGTCTCTCCTGAGAGACGGAAACCGCTTTCTCGAAAACAGCATCTTTGAAATCGGTTTCTTGGGCATGCGAATCCAGAAATGACTTCTTCGCTTTCTCATCCCAGGAATACTGATACAGACTGTAATACCAGTACCATGCTCCGGCGATCAGAACGAGAGCGAAAAATACCAGAAAGACACGTCGATATGACCGATACCAGAACAGAGTCATACCCCGGAAAGAAAATCGGGAGCGGAAATTACCAATACTGCGTAATGGATTCTGCATAGAATTATTCTTTCGGGTGGTAGACCACCAGGTTCGCGGTTACCTGAACTTCGAAAGCGTTCATGATTGATTCTCCTGCCAAAATACCCGCCTGCGAGGCTGAGGAAGGAGAGATGCTATCCGCCGGGACGTCAAAAATACCAGCCCGCTGGACAGGAACCGGCTGCTGTCCTGCTTCAAAAAGTGGATTCTCCTCGCGGAGAGCTTCGATTGAAATGACATCCAAGGCCATAGGAAAGGTTTCCACCTTATGAAGATATCTGACGACCTTCTCCGTCTCCCCGGTCACACGCAAGCCCAAATATGTAAACGTGGTACTCGGCAGACTCTCAAGAATACTCGTTTCTTTCTTCTCCTTCTTATCACCCGCCACTTCCGTCACCTCGCCCTTTTCCTCCTCCTTTTCATCGGTTTTCACCGGCTTCACACCCACCTTCGCCTTTTTGGAAGGCTTCGGAACCTCTCGGACTTCAAGCATGACCGCGACACCACCTTCTTCGGCGAGAGATTCGAGACGTCTGACAAACTCAATCATATTATCGCGGACCGTAAAGACCGTCAGCCATTTTTCATCATCCATAATCCGTGCATACTGGACACCATACTCCTCGAGTCGGCTCAGTTGATGATTCCGATTTTCACGTATCACGCGCAGTTCCTGAATCTCATCCCGCTCCGCCCTGATGGTTTCCACCATCTTCCGTATGCCGAACCAGTACGTCAGTCCCATCGCGACTGATATGGCGACCAACAGAATCAATCCGTATTTCTGTCTGAGAAATCCGTTCATAAGTCAGTGGTGTTATGCAAGCAGGACTCCTTCAGAGTGATATCGAATTGGAAACTGATGTCCTTCTGTGAAAGAAGATTGGCAAGAGGAAGGTTTACCGCCAAAAAACACTCTTCTTTCTTCAGGGCCTCATTGAAAGCGATGAGGTCATCACGAGTCTCAGCGATTCCGGAGAGGAAGAGCTGGAAATCCTTCGTCTCCACATGTTCCAACATGATCGTATCGCCCATATGGCGGTCGAGAAGCAGGAAAATGTTCGTAAATACGAAATGATTCTTATTGA
>JAUPWI010000065.1 GCA_030916545.1 Patescibacteria group bacterium
ACTCGTGTTTCTGGAATGTGGCAGAGACGGTCTTCTCTCTTGAGTCCCTGCCGATTGTCAAGCAGGGGGCAGGCGATGACTTGTAAGGTGACGTTCCTGGTCATGGCAGTTTCCTTTCTGTGGTAGGGAGGGTTACAACGGGATGTGGACTGCGAGATGTGGTTCTTCTACGAACATCTGATTGATCCGATCAAGGAACGGGATCGGAAGTTCGGTCGGATCATGCCTGTCGATTACGGCACGGAATATCCGAGCGACGGTCGTGAGAATCTGTTTTTCGTTGTGACGTATCTGATAAGACAGGTAGTCTTCGCCGGAATTTTCCTGATAGATTCTTTCGACGAGCTTCCTGACTCCTTGGGAGAGGACGATGCCGGTAAACTGCTCTTCGTCTGGTTTCGGATGATTCAGGAGCAAAACATCGATACCGGGCAGGATGTTGTGATGGGTGACGCTTCGGTCATTGTTGTATCTGAGCATGACCGTGAGCCGGTCGGATTCCTCATCGTACCAGATATGCGGCCAGTCTTCTCGATCGGGTATCGAAGCGATGAGGTCTCTCAATTCCTGTTCCCAGCTGAGGAAATCGACATCATGACTCATGGTACACATACCTCCTGTAGAGTGGATAAGTTGGTAAGGAACAGACATATTTCGTGCGTATGGACGAAAAAAAATCCCGATTATCGGGATAGTGAGGAAACTGGATTGGAAGCGGGAAAAAAGCCGTCGTGCTTTGGCCGTTTCATGGCGTGGGTGATGTTTCCTCTGATTGCCATACGCTTGTCTGATAGTATAGAGGATTTGATTTTCCTTGGCAAGGCGCCGTGAAGCGTCGGGGATTATCGATGAGCTTGAGTCATGCGGAGTACTCCGATATCGGGAGAAAAACTGGTATACTATACTTGCTATTGATTCGGACATGCCTCTTTGGTGGCTGGTTTGACTTGAGTAATCTGTCGGAAATTCCACAACTATGAATTTTGAGGGACCTGCAAAAAAACTGTCTGGTATTCCAGCGGAGTCCGTTTCTAGCAATAAAATCGACAGAAGAAAGCGTCTGGTTGCGGCCGCGACTGTGGGAGTGTTGGCCGCAGTGGATGCGTACGCGCAAGGAGATGCTCAGGAGTATCCGGCCGAGCCTTCGGTCGCGATCAAATATGAGGGAATTCCCAAACCCGTTGTAGCGGATGAGCAGGGTCGGGCCTCGCTCCCGGTGGCAGTACGTCAGAAGCACGAGGAATTCTCCGTTCCGTCGGACGATGATGGAGTGGAAACAGAAGGCGGCTCGGGGAGCACGGAGAAACCTGGCCGCACGGTTTTGTTTTCGGAATATCAGGCAGGGAAGGTGCCATCTGTTGATCCGGAGGTGGTGAATGAAATATACGCGGAGAGGATAGGGGAATTGAAGAGGTTGCCTCATGCGGATTTTCGGACTGAGGGGGAGCGAAAAATCGACGCGCTGGTTTCGAAGACCGAACGAGAACTGGGTACGCGGGAGGTGGTGGTCTGGACGGGTGAGCAGATTCGTAAGCTCCTGAACCGTATGGCCGAACTTACGGGGGGCGACCCGAATGGAAGCGTTCAAAAGGCGGGCGATTTGCTTGTGTCCGGAGTCGTGGCGCTCGCCGATGCCGTACTCGCTGATAAAATCAGAGCATTGGCCATCCGTAGTCTTGTGGCCGAAAATACGAATCAGTCAAACCGGATCGGTGGGTCAGCCGTGTTTCAGGGTGAGGCGGTGAATACTACTCTCCATTTCGACGCCAGCTACATGAATGCGAGGAATATGCTGTTTCAGCACACGCTGGGGAGCAAGTCCGGCGGTTGGGAGTTGACGTTCGGGGCCGATCCTGGTCCGGGTATATCAGACATGGTCAAAGGAAAAAAACTGACTCCCGCGATCGGAGTCATGTTCCGGTACAAACTTCCATAATGATACGGGCGTATGCTTGATACGGAATTCAGTGAAAAAGTGATGGATTCTCCGGTGCTCTCTCAGGCGGTGAAGCAGGTATTGATAGAGTCGATGTCGAATCTTGACGGGGATACTCGCGCGGAAGTGTGCACACTCATACGGTCAATGGAACAAGCCGTGGGCGAAGCTGCAGAAGATTTTCTGACCGTGCATCAGTCCGGAGATATCGAACAACTTCTTCAGAAATGAGTGGGATGTACCGAGAAGCGTCGGGTTTTTTGGGAGATGTTTCGCGTGGAAAGAAAAAACGCGCGTTGTTTATGTTACACGAAGCGAAGGCGACCTGATTGCCGGTGGTGGGGTATCCGGTAGCGGTTTCAGTGGCTGCGGATGAGGTCGAGAAGCTCGTCGCGTTTGGTGGTCATCTGTTCAGGTGTGGCTGCTTCGAGATTGAGGCGGAGAAGCGGTTCGGTATTGGATGGGCGGACATTGAACCACCAGTCCGGATAGTCGACCTTGAGGCCGTCGAGCTCGTGTTGTTTGCCATCGGCGTAGTGCGCCCGGAGTTTGGCGAGTATTGCGTCCTTGTCTTCCACTTCGCTGTTGATTTCTCCGGAATGGCAGTAGCGTTTGGTTTCCTCGACGAGTGCGGATATGGGTTGTCCGGTTTCGGCCATGAGATTGAGGAGAAGGAGGGCGGGGAGTGTTCCGGCCTCGGCGAGGGAATTTTCTTCGAAGTAGTAATGGCCGGAAAGCTCACCGGCGAAGATAGCTCCGGTCTCACGCATCTGCTGCTTGATGAAGGCGTGTCCGACCCGGCATTCAAGCGCCTGTCCGCCGTTCTCCTCGATGAATTCCTTGACGGAGCGTGAGGAACGGAGATCATAGAGGATCGTACTGCCGGGTTTTTTCTTGAGGACTTCCTTGGCGAGGAGCGCGGTGACCAGGTCCATCGGGATGATTCGGCCCGTTTCATCGACGAAGCCGATGCGATCGGCGTCTCCGTCGTAGGCGATACCGAGATCGGCCTTCTCTGTGAGGACGCTCGCCCGGAGTTCATCGAGAGTTTCCGTTTTGAGCGGATTGGCCTCATGTGTCGAGAAGGGATGTGTCAGGTCGTCATAGAGGCGAGTCACATCGAGGTTTTCCGAAAGCTGTTCATAAATGGGTAATTCGAGCACGCCCATCGCGTTGGCAGTATCGATGACGAGCGAAAAACGATGGTCATCGAGTTCGGCGAAAGAAGCGAAGAAACCGTAGTAGGCCGGTTTGATATCCTCGGGGATGAGGGATCCGGTTTTTTCCGGAGTCTTGAATTCTCCTTTGAGGACAATGTCGCGTATCGCCGCAAGACCGGAGGCTTCACCGACCGGAAGTGCTCCGCGCAGGCAGATCTTCATCCCGTTGTATTCCGGAGGATTATGCGAAGCGGTGATGGAGACGGCAGCATCGATATCGAGACGGCCGGCGGCGAAATAGACCATCGGGGTGGTGATGACACCGAGATCGAGGATGTCGGCTCCGGCCTCCATCGCTCCTCGCGTGAAGCTTTCGAAGAGTACTGGTGATGATGCCCGGGCGTCGCGTCCGACCGCCAGGCGCTGACAGCCGAGAAAATCGACCGTAGCTCGTCCGATAGCGTAGGCATCATGTTCATCGAAATCCGTTCCGTAGATGCCCCGGATATCATAGGCCTTGAAAATCTTCGCGTTCATAGAAGAAGGAAATTAAGGGATGATTTTCATTATATCACAAGGGAGTTCTGGCGATGTGTCTTGACTCTTGCTGGATTTGTCCTATAATAAAAAGCTACCGTGCGGCCTTCGCGGGTAGGTGGGAGTCGGTTCATTTCACAATTGGAGGAAGAAACACATGATAATCAATCATCATCCGGCGTTCAGCTGGTACAGCCTGCTGTTCTTTGCAGCTTTGGTGATCGGCTTTGTCCTCTGGGCTCGGCAGAAAAGTGCTGCGGAGTCGACGGGAGGAAGAGGGAAACCTGCCGGTGCAAGTGAGAATGAATACAAGTGGGGTGTCACCCTTTTCAGGGGTATTCCGTTTGAAATTGAGTACTACGAAGCGGCAGAGAGAGGCATGTTGTTCGGTGATTTTGACAGGTGTTTCCCTTACATGGTCGCTGCGGGAGCAGGGTACTTCAGGTGTGTCTTGGAAACCCTACCGGAGTCGGGTTGCTTTCTCGTGGCGACGACACCGAAGCCTGTGACTCTCGCATCGGGCTGGCCATCTGAAGCAGAGGAGCGAGTGGTTCGTCAGGGCGACGTCTTCTCGGTCGAATATGCTTCATTTTTCGAAGAGGAGGAAGAACCACGGATGCGCTACTCGGAGATTGATGAGTCCGGGGTACTCGACCAGCCCCGCAGACATGCCTTTTTGGCGTACTGGGCTTCCGAGGTCTGTCCGCATGAGGAAACGTATTATCAATGTGTCATCCTGGTTCCGAAGGCGGAAGAAGCATCCGACAAGTCTCCGATCGTGTTGGTTGTGGAGCTGCCTCGGTAACTCCATGTGAGTGAAGTATGTCGTCCCCGGAGCCTTGTGCTTCCGGGGACGTTTTTTTATGCTTTTGTCTCTGTTCTCCGTATCGGAATGGAGATGTGTTATTCATGATAGATGGAAAACATGTCGTGTGGCGAATCGCTCGGCCAGGCGCTTATCTTTCGTTTGGCGCGGATTCCGGTTTCGTCGGATGCTCGTGAGGGATACTCCGGTTGGATGGTACGGCTCGCGCCTTTCGGAACGGACACATTCGTGGTTTCGACGGTTTCGGACCCGATGGTGACGGTATAGGTGAAATCTTCGGTTTTGGTGTGGTTGGCAATGATGAACGCCGGGTTTTCCGGAACAGGGAGAATCGCGAAGGAAAGCGTCCACCAGTTTTTCTGGTAATCCGGGTCGAGTTCCCGGTCATTTTTCATGAAGAGGTAGGCAGTCGCGAAGAAAATCAGTCCGGCCATCAGGCAGGAAGAGAGATGTCGTTTCAGGAGAGAATCAGCGCGCATAGATGTGGATCTTACTGGAGGAATAGATACGGGAGAAATCGGGTGATTTTTCGAATTGTGGCGCATCGAATTGTGGGTTGACGACGATGTGGTTGACGCCCGTTCCCTGGAAACAGGCTTTCGCGCGCGGAGTATTCGGGATCGCGATCATGTCGAGGGTACACCGTTCACGGCCACCGTTCTCATACCGGCTGAAATATCCGCGGGAGAGGGGAAAGAAATAGTCCCGCATGAAAAAGTGCTTCATCCAGGCATCGGCGACTATGTAGTTATGGTCTTTCAGGACGACGTCATCCGGGCCGATCCTTTGTGCGAGGAATTCGGCGGCCGCGAAGGTTTCAAGTGTCGCTTCGGATTTCGGGGCATCGAGAAGTGAGTTGCCATTATCGGTGAAGCCTGAGGCGAGTGCATACCCGAATACGGCTACCAGGAGTAGTGCGGAGAGAGGGGAATTCCGATGACCACGGAAGATGCCGATAAGCCAGGCCAATCCGATCGCGCCGACTATGCTGACCGGGAAGGACAGATAGGTGCCGATACGGTTGGAGGGTATATCAAGAAAGACCCAGCCGGGACGAAACGTCATGAGGAAGAGCATGAGGGTCCACGCGAGTATCAGGCTGGCCGCGAAGGAGCGTCGAAAGGCGGCAGAGACGAGAATCAGGCCGATGATGCCGAGCGTGAAGCGGACCTCGCCCGATGTTCCGGTTATCTGACTGAAGGTGAGGCCGATCCGGGTGAGCTTGGTCGGTGTTCCGATGGCTGTGCCGACGGCGCGCGTCTCGATATAGGTCGGCATCACGACCAGGAAGAAAAAGAGACCGGAGAGGAGCAGGAGAATGAGAGGAGTCGGTCTGAAAAGGACACTGATGATTCTGGAAAGGAAGATTTTGAGGTGGCCGGAGAAACTGATGACGGAGAAAAGGAGGGTTCCAACGAGAATGTAGAGAAGTATGAGTGTTGACAGGTGATGTGTGTAGATGAGGGTGAAAGTGAAAAGTATGCCGAGACCGGACAGGCGGGAGTCTTTTTCGTGGAACGCGCGCAGGAAGAGAAGGAGAATGAGAGGAATAAGGAGATTCCCGATGACGTTTCCGATGACGCCGCCGGAGATGAATTTGGCCTGAGGAGAAGCGAGGGTATACAACGGTCCGCACAGGAAGAGAAGGGAGAGTGCGACGAGCTCCGGCCGAATCAGTTTCCGGAGCGAGGATGCGTCGACGATCCTGTAGGCGAGAATGACGAGCACGAGGAGGCCGAGAACGTTGATGAGGAGGAGAAAAACGACCGGAGCGGCCGAAAAGAAATCCGTATCCGTGAGAAAGGCGAGTGCAGCGAAGGGGAGATGCTCTCCGACGATGAAATCGGCGATCGGTTCCGGTTCGGAAAGCCGGATACTCTCCGGTTGATCGATGACTTTGTGTTCTTGGTAGACGGGCAGACGATGAGTCTCGGTGATGGCTTTGGCCCAGTAGAGATGGTGACCGAGATCGGTCGCGGTAGGAACGATCGTGTTTGAGAGATAGAGCGTTTTCAGGAAGAGTGTCAGGGCGAAAAGGGTGAAAAAAAGCAGGCGCTCAGTTTTCGTCCTGAGGAACGGTTGCGAATGGGCTGTATCGGAAACGCTCATCAGGCGATGTTTCCGATGCCGGAGTACGCCACCGATGGCGAGAATACCGAGAAGAAAGAGGGCAATGAGGCGACCATCGAGAGGTATTCCGGATTTCCCCGCGAGCAACATGAAGAAATCGATGAGCGTGATGCCGAGGGTGAAAGAGAAGAGTAGTGTCTCGATGAAGAAAGAGGGTTGGCGAGAGGCGAAGAACAGGCGCAGCGTGACGAACCCGGCTCCCAAAATGAGGGAGAGGGCACCGAAGAAAAGCAGGGTCTGGATCAGTGGTGTCATATCTCGTGCTGTTTCAGGAGAGGGTTCAGTGCTTCATTATTTTCGTCAGCGTTTGGATGTATTTTTTCGCGACCATATTCCAATGGAAGGTGTTTTCGACAAAACGCGCAGCCTTATCCCCGAAATTGCGCCGTTCGGTGCTGTTTTCGGCGAGTTCATTGATGGTGCGGATGAAACCGTCCGCTTGTTCCGGTTTGACAAGGAACCCGTTCTCTCCTTGTCGGATGGCGTCTCGGAGTCCTTCGAGATCCGATGCGACGACCGGAAGACCCGCGGAACCGGCCTCGATGACCGCGATACCGAAGCCTTCCATGTCTCCGGAAACATGGATATTCGGTTGTACGAAGATGTCGGAGGAGTTCAGAAGAGTCAGGACATCGTCCTGTGAGACGCGCCCGAGCAGTATCACGCGTGTATCGAGATTGGTTTCTCTGACCGCCGCGCGAATGGCGAGTTCTTCCGGACCGGAACCGGCGACGACGTAGAGAATGTTGCCGTTGAGCTGTGGCAGTACGGAGCGTATGAACCAGGCGACACCTTTCCGTTTGGCGAGACGGCCGAGGGTGAGGAGCACGATTTTTCCTTCGAGCGAACGACCGAGAATAGTCTCGAGTCTCTCCCGATTCCTTTTGCTGGCGAAGCGTTCGGTCGCGACGCCATTCGGAATGACGAAACACTTATGGGAATTCACACCGTGTTCTATGGCCTGGGTTTTGGTGTGGGTGCTGACGCAAAGGTATCCATCGAGCGAACGGAGGAAACCGCGGATCCAGAGATATCGGTACAGAGGGAAGGGATACGTGATGTCGAGGCCGTGGAGGATGGTCACGACTTTTTTTCGCGGGAAGAGCACTTTGATGATTGCCCCGATGGGGGACAGGACACCGTCACCGAGGACGAGAATATCCGTCCGGGACATGAGAAAACACGCCCTGAGAAGAGCGGAGGGCAGGAACCAAGGAAGAGCGATTTTACCGGAACGGTTGATGATGAATCTTGTTTCGGCGAATTTCGGAAGCCACTCGGCCAGAGCGGCGTTCTGATTCTCGATGCCGCCGGTAATGGGCGGGAAAGCCCTTGATATGAAGAGTATGTTCATAGGATCCGTATCGTGGAGAAGAGACGCTTATCGCTTGTATTTTTCTTTTTTGAAGAGATAGATCATGTCCTCTGTCAGGCGGCGGTTCGTTTTGATCATATCGGCGATGAGCGCGAAGACGAAGAATTGGAGGCCGATGACGAAGGTGGCGAGCGACGAAAGGAGATAGTTCCGGTAGGGTGTGATCTTGAAGTCTTGGAAATAATGGGCGAGGAATGCGCCGAAGAGCCCGATCGAGACCATGATCAGAATCAGGCCGGGGATGCCGAAGAATTTGAGCGGACGGACATCGCGTACGGCCTTGAGGATGATGCGCGCGCTGTTGTTCACGAAGCTGTACACGCTTTTGACGATTTTGGATTTCCGGTCGGCGAAATAGGTTACCTGTACCGGAATCCATACGACGCGGAGATTCTTGCCGATGGCATCGATGATGGTTTCCTGGGTATAGGTGAAACCGGCTGGATTATTGAGGCGCAAGAGCGTCTCGCGGTTGTGTGCGCGGAAACCACAGGTCAGGTCATCGGTCCTGATGTTGAGGAATGAGCCGACGAGCGCAGCGCCAAGACGATTGAAAAAATCCTTGATCCAGGGGATGTTTTTGGCGGTAGATTGCGAGAAGCGATCACCGACAACCATGTCCGCCTGATTGGTGAGGATCGGATGCAGCAATTTGGGTATCTCCTGTGGATCAAATTGCCCGTCCGCATCGATATTGACCATGATATCAGCGCCTTCTTTCAGGGCATTCTCGCTGGCGGTAGCGAACATGACGCCGAGTCGCCGATTGATGCCGTGGAGCAAAACGAAATCCGCGCCGGCTTCCTTCGCGGTGGTGGCAGTCCGATCGGATGAGCCGTCATCGACTACCTGCACGAGTACTTCGTCGATGCCTTCGAAACGACGCGGGATACGTTTGATGGTTTCCTGGATCTTCTCTTCTTCGTTGTAGGCGGGAATATTGACGATGAGACGCATAGCGTGATGTTAGGATTAGGGTCCTTCTATTGTACCATTTTCCGGCATTTCCGTGGGTTCCGGTGTTTCGATGCGAGGACTCTCTTCTTTGGAAGGAGCCTCTTTTCTGTGTATGAGGAGTTTCGGACTGATATCGGTGCACCTCCAATCACAATTCTCTTTGGCACCTTCGAGGCCGGTCCGGACGAGGTCGCGTCGGCATTCGGTGAGGCGTTCTTCACAGGCTTTTTTCTGCGTATCGAAGTAGTGCCAATTGATATCGTAGCCGAAATATGTCATCACGAAATAGAGTATCGCTCCGATATGGATGAGCCACAGAAGGTGTTTGAGGAGTGAAAACATACAGAAAGTTGACGATAGGGCGGGAAAGGAGGATGGCTATCGGCCGATGCCTTTGTAGCGGATGCCGGCTTCGAGGAACGCGGTCTTATCGAGGCAGTTCTTTCCATCCACGATGATTTCGATGTGATGCCGCTTCAGGAGTTCCGGGGTCAGCGCCTCCGTGAATTCCCGGTGATTGGTTGCGAGGATGAGGGCGGTGGATTTTTCAAGGAAGGTATCGAGCGATGGCTCCGTGGAGAGCAGGGGAAGGTGCGGGTCGAAGGTGATCACTTCCGCCTTATGACGCTTGAGCTGTTCGATGATGCGGAGTGCCGGCGATTCGCGGAGATCATCGATATTCGCTTTGTAGGCGAGGCCGAGAACGCCGATGACGGTACCGTTGAGCGGAAGCCTTATCTCATTGAGGAGATCCTGGAGGAGTTCGACGGAATAGGCCGGCATCGCGTTGTTGATTTCCCGGGCGATCTTGAGGAAGCGGTGATCGAATCCGGATTTTTTCGCTCGCTCGATGAGATAGTAGGGATCGACGGGTATGCAGTGGCCGCCGACTCCGCAGGAGGGATAGTGCGGCATGAATGAGAATGGTTTGGTCGCGGCGCCTTGGATGACGTCCTTGACGTCGATGCCGAGCACGTCGAACGACCTGGCCAGCTCATTGACGAAAGCGATATTGATATCACGGAAGGAATTCTCGACGACCTTGACCGCTTCCGCCTCGCGTATGGATTTCATGGGCCGGATCTCTCCATCCACGATGGAGCGGTAGAATTCGAGAGCTTTTTCGAGTCCCGGGGCATCGACGGATCCGACCACTCGCGGGATATTGGTGACATTCCATTTCTCGTCACCCGGATTGATCCGTTCCGGACAGTGGGCGAGAAAGACGTCTTTGCCGATCCGATGGCCATGCTTTTCGAAGAGCGGCATGATGACCTCTTCCGACACTCCGGGGTTCACCGTGGATTCGAGCACGACGAGAGCTCCGGGTTTGAGGTGAGTGGCGGAAAGCGTGGCTGCGGAGATGACGGGTTCCAGGTCGGGATAGTACATCTCATCGACCGGGGTAGGCACGCAGATGAGGACGATATCCGCCTCGTTGAGGCGCTCCGGTCGATCGGTAGCTTCGAAGGGGAACCGTTTTAGGAGGGCTTCCAGAGAGGCGTCTTCGATGGGACATTCTTGCCTGTTGATGCGCGCGATCTTCTCCTGATGTGTGTCGAAACCGACGACAGCATATCCTCGTTCGACGGCACGGACGGCCAGGGGAAGGCCGACATATCCGAGGCCGATGACGGCGACTGTCTGTTGCATAGCTATTTCTTTAGCGGATGAGCTATACTGTATTGTAGGCTGGGGTAGTATTGCTGGCAAGGGACCTTTTCCGGTTTTTTTATCGTATTCTCACGCATATGTTGTTGACACGGAAGATTGAACGGGCGATTGTCCGGTCGGCTGAGTTGCATCGGCATCAGGAACGGAAAGCGGGAGGAGCTCCGTATGTCGTCCATCCTTTCGCGGTGGCGTTCCTCTTGGCTCACTATTCCGAGGATGAGGATGTCATCTGCGCCGGATTATTGCACGATGTCCTTGAGGATGTCCCGAGCTACGGAGCCGATAGGATGCGGGAAGAATTCGGTGAACGCGTGTACGCCATCGTCAAGGAAGTGACCGAAGACCGTGAAATCGAGGACTACATCCGTTTTTTTCCGTACGGAAATTCCCGGAAAAAGCAGTGGAAAGACCGAAAGGAAGGATACCTTCGGAGGCTGGAAGACGATTCACCCGAAGGACTTATGATTGCCGCCGCGGACAAGATTCACAATCTCCGTTCGCTCACGGATGGGTATTTTGAAAGGGGAGAAGCGATCTGGAAGACCTTTCCGGCAGGCAAGGAGGAAACACTCTGGTTCTATCAGTCGGTGCTTTCCGTTCTTTCCCGCCGGATCACACATCCTCTGGTCGAGGAGTTACGGGCGGTGCTCCATGAGGCGGAAGAGACTTTGTTTCGAATATAAGTAGTATGAAGCGTATGCGTTTCGATATCCTCTCCCTGTTTCCGGAAAGTTTCCATTCGTATTTCGATGTTTCCATTCTCAAGCGGGCACGGGAGACCGGGCGGGTGGAGATGATCGTTCATAATCTCCGTGACTTCACCCATGATCGGCACAGAACGGTCGATGATACGCCGTATGGCGGTGGAGCGGGTATGGTGATGAAGATAGGGCCGTTCGCGGAGTGTTTGTCCGAACTGCACCGGAAAGAAGTGGATCGGTATCAAGCGGAGCGGACAAGAACGATACTGTTTTCCGCGAAAGGGCGCCGGTTTACCCAAGCGGACGCGCGACGTTTCGTGGAGCGATATGATCGATTGATTCTTCTGTGCGGCCGATACGAGGGCGTGGACGAGCGCGTCGCAGAGCACCTGGTCGATGAGGAACTTTCCATCGGGGATTTCGTGCTGACGGGAGGCGAATTGCCGGCCATGATAGTGACGGATGCGGTCACCCGACTCCTGCCGGGAGTGCTAGGGAACGAGGAGAGTGCCCGGACGGAATCGCATAGTCAAGCCGGTCTCGTGGAATATCCCCAGTATACGAAACCGGAATGTTTCGGTGACTGGTGTGTCCCTTCGGTGCTGCTTTCGGGCCATCATGGAGCCATCGAAGCCTGGAGGAGCGAACAGTCGCTCCTGATGACCAGGCGAAGGGAGAAGTCGACTGATTCCGAAGCCGTACCGGTCGCGTATGAAAACTGAAATCCACGCTCATTCTTCCAGAATGCTCGATCGGCCACTTCTCCTGGCGATTTTCGCGTTGCTGGGCATCGGACTGCTCATGATCGCGAGTGCCGGCGTAGCATATGGCAAGGTCCGTTTCGGCGATGAGTATTTTTTCTTGAAACAGCAGTGCGTCGGTTTCGCTGTCGGAATCACCTCGTTATTCATCGTCTCCCGTATCGACTATCATATTTTTCGAAAATTCGTCGTTCCTCTTTTCTTTCTGGCTATCGCGTTTTTGGTCCTGGTATTCATCCCGGGCGTCGGTACGACCGTATATGGGGCGGCCCGCTGGATCGAACTCGGACCGTTCTCATTCCAGCCATCCGAAGTGATGAAGCTCACGATCATCCTCTATCTCGCGGCCTGGCTTTCGGGAAAGCATCAGGAAAAGAAGAATGCTGATTTTTTCGAAGGGTATGTCCCGTTCATCGCCATTCTCTCGTTGGTCGGTTTCCTGATTATCAAACAGCCGGACACGGGAACCCTCGGGTTGATTTTCTGTATCGCCTTGGCCATCTTTTTCGTTTCGGGAGCCAAGATTTCCCATATCTTGTTCACGATTCTGGCAGGAATAGGGATGCTTGGGGTTCTGATTCGTATGGCACCGTACCGGATGGAGCGTTTTTTGGTTTTCCTGAACCCGGAACATGATCCGCTTGGATCCGGCTATCAGCTGAAACAGGCGATGATGGCACTCGGATCGGGCGGATGGTTCGGAGTCGGACTCGGACAGGGTCGTCAAAAATTCAATTATCTGCCCGAGCCGGTAACTGATTCGATTTTCGCCGTTTTGGGCGAGGAAGTCGGGTTTGCCGGGGCTCTGGTCGTTATCCTACTGTTCCTTTTTGTCGCGTGGAGAGGGCTCCGTATCGCGCAACGGGCGCCGGATATGTTCGGCAAGCTGGTCGCAGTGGGAATCGTCTCATGGATCTTCATCCAGGCGATGATCAATATCATGGCCATTTCAGGAATGATTCCCCTCACGGGCATTCCGCTGCCATTCATCAGTTATGGAGGGACATCGCTCGCGGTTCTTTTGACGGCTGTCGGTATCTTGTTGAACATATCCAAACAGGCTAGACTGGAGGCATGAGTAAGCGGATCGGATCCTGAATCGTCTATGGCCAGTCAAATTCCACGAGTCGTCCTTTCGGGAGGTGTTTCAGGGGGGCATACGTATCCGCTCATCGCTGTCGTGCGCGTTTTGCGGAAGCGTTACCCGGAGGGGATAGAGTTTCTATTTCTCGGGGGAAGGGGCGCATTCGAGGAGGATGCCATGCGGGCGGAGCATATTCCGATGCGGAGGGTGTCATATGGCAAGATGCGACGTTATTTTTCGCTCCTCAATTACCTCGATTTTTTCAAGCTTCCTCTCGGCATCGTGCAGGCTCTTTGGCATCTGCTCTTTTTCATGCCGGACGTGGTTTTTTCGAAAGGAGGTGCCGCCTCGGTGCCGGTCGTCTTGGCCGCCCGTTTCTACCGTATCCCGGTATTGGTTCATGATTCCGATTCGGTAGCGGGGCGTGCGAATGCCTGGCTTGGGAAGTGGGTGCAGAAAGTCGCCATCGCGTATCCGAGCGCGGCGCGGTATTTCCCCGCCGGCAAGACGGCGCTCACGGGGAATCCGGTCCGGGAGGAGATACTTTCCGGCTCAGAAGAGAGGGCGAGAGAACGTTTTCATCTTGATCCAGAAAAAAAGACGATCGTCCTGTTCGGTGGGAGTCAGGGTGCACAGGGATTGAATAATGCGTTATTGAGAGTCCTTCCGGCACTTCTGACGAAAGGAATACAAGTGATCCACCAGACAGGGGGTAATCATCTGGAAGCTGTTCTCGCCATAGCGGCCGAACTCGGTATTCCGACCGAAGACGGGAGTTATCATCCTGTGGCCTTTCTCTCCGCGGAGGAGATCGGTGATGCGCTCGCGGCTGCTGACTTGGTTATTTCCCGGGCGGGTGCCGGATCGATCGCTGAGATTGCCGCATATCGGAAAGCATTGGTGCTGGTGCCGTTGCCGACTGCCGCTAATGATGAACAACGGAAAAACGCCTACGATATCGCCGAAATCGGCGGAGCACTGGTCTTGGAAGAGGCGAATCTTGGGGAGCATCTTCTGCTGGAGAATCTGGACAGCCTGATGGGCAATGATGTTTTGCGAGCTGAAATGGGAGAAAAGCTTCATGTGTTCTATCATCCCGACGCTGCCGAACGGATCGCGGACGGATTGATTGACTTGATGGCGTGAAAATGAAGATTCTGTTCCGTAGACTATTCCCGTTCCGACCTCCTATGCGACAAGCCCCGCTGATGACATTCGAGCGTATCCATATGATCGGCATCAAGGGTGCCGGTATGGCGGCGCTAGCACAGATTTTCGTCCATCAGGGCAAACGCGTCACCGGATCGGATACGGACGAAATCTTTTTCACTGACGGCATCCTGAAGGCGCTGGGCGTTCCGGTCTGTGAAGCTTTCGCCCCGGAAAATATCCCTGCCGATGTCGAGGGAATCGTGTACTCTACTTCCTATTCCCCGGAGCGGAATCCCGAATTGCAAGCGGCGTTCGCAAGCGGTAAGCCGGTGTTCAGTTATCCGGAAGCCGTGGGTGTGCTGACGCACGAATACTTGACGCTTGCGGTTTCGGGTACGCATGGCAAAACGACGACGAGCGCGCTTCTTGGGCATGTGTTGGAGCAGATTGGCGAATCTCCGACGGCCATCGTCGGCAGCCGCATCGCGGCATGGGGTGGCGGAGCACTTTTGGGAACCGGGCCATATCTGGTGCTCGAAGCCGATGAATATCAGAACAAGCTCAAAGAGTACCAGCCGTTTTCCGTGATTCTGACGAGCGCCGATTTCGATCATCCTGATTTCTTTGCCGATGCGGAAGCGTACGAGAGCGTCTTCCGGGATTTCGTGAGGAGGATACCTCCGCACGGAGTCCTGGTGTATTGTCAGGATTCCGCAGCAGTCATGCGTATCGCTGCCGCTGCCCACTGTCAGAAGATTCCGTATGGGCAGGGAGAGGGCGCGGTGTATCGGATGACAGGATATACACCTCTGCAGATTTCTTCTTCGGATTCGAACTTTCCGCTCCAGCACTTTTCGGTTCTGAAGGAGGAAAAGTTTTTCGGGGAGTATGATCTCCGTTTAGCAGGCCGGCATAATGCGCTCAATGCGACGGCGGTGATAGCACTGCTTGATTTTCTCAGGAAAGAACGGCAGCCTGTCATTTCCGCGCTGGCGACTTTTCCCGGGACCGAACGCCGATTCGAATACATCGGCGAGCACTTCGGCGCCTTATTGTACGATGATTATGCTCACCATCCCGAAGAGATACGGGTGACGCTTCGGGCCTTTCGTGAGATGTTTCCCGACAAGACGATCACGGTCGTGTTTCATCCGCATACGTTTACCCGGACAAAGGCACTTCTCCATGAATTCGCCCAGTGTTTCGAGGACGCTAATCGGGTCTATATCCTGGATATTTACGGAAGCGCGCGCGAGGAGCGGGGCGGTGTCAGTTCCCAGGACATCGTGGACCTTATGGAGCGTTTCGCGTCAGGCAAGAGCAAGGTGGCACATGAGAGCGAGGTGTTGGTCTCGGGTCTGCGGAAGTCCATGGGCCGGAATGATGTTATCATATCCCTGGGCGCCGGAGATGTCTGGAAGGTGACCCACGCTCTCGTGAAATCGGACGATCTGCCAAAAAAATAAACCGATATATTGTCTTATGCTTCATATCAGAAAACAGGAACCGCTCTCCCGGCATACCTCTTTCGGAATCGGTGGACCGGCCGATATGTTCGTCGAGGTCGCGGGTCCGCTGGAGATCGCGGAAAGCATCGAACTCGCCTTACGGGAAAAAGTACCGTATTTTGTCATCGGTGGCGGAACGAATATTCTGTTTGCGGATGCCGGATATCGCGGTCTGGTGATCAAGATCGCTGACGGAGGTATCGCCGTCCGCGGGCCGGTCATCGAGGCTGGGGCGGGTATCAGTCTGAAGCGCATCACGGAAACCGCCCGGGACCAGAGTCTCGCGGGCATGGCGAATCTGGCCGGTATACCCGGCAGTCTCGGAGGTGCCGTCCGGGGAAATGCCGGCGCTTTCGGAACGGAGATCGGAGGTTTGGTCCGGAGCGTGAAGGTGTTCAACAAGGATACGGGCATGGTTCGCGAACTTTCGACGGAAGCCTGCGGTTTCGCCTATCGGGAGAGCCTCTTTAAGAAACAGGTTGAACTGATCATCCTCTCGGCGGAGATTTTGTTGACTCCGGGTGACAAGGGTATAATCAGCAGCGAGATGGAGCGTATCATCGCTCTACGTGAGTCCAAACATGCACAATCCGCGAAGTGTGCCGGGTCATTCTTCATGAATCCGGTCGTGAAGGACGAGAAGCTTCGCGAGGAATTTACCCGGGACACGGGCGCACCTCCGAAAGACGAAAAGCTTCCCGCCGGGTGGCTCATCGATCATGTCGGTCTGCGGGGCAAGCATGTCGGCGGGGCCAGGGTGAGCGATCAGCATCCGAATTACATTATCAATACTGGTGGCGCGACGGCTGAAGATGTGATTATTCTTGTGAGCCTGATTAAGCGTCGCGTGCGTGATGATCTTCGAGTGCAGCTCAAAGAAGAAGTGCAGATGGTAGGTTTTTGAAAAACTATTCTTATTTGTTTAGATAAAGTCTATGGAAGATGTATTGATGC